>NZ_JARHXC010000279.1:0-593 GCF_029222405.1 Microbacterium sp. Kw_RZR3
GTCGGCGCAGCCCCTCGGTCAGCAGGCCCATGACGCTGCGAGGGGGCAGAGCGCCGTCGAGGTCGGCGAGCGTCGCCTCGTCGCGAGGCGCGTAGGTGCCGGTGGCGTCGTCGATGCCGTAGCCGCCCTCGGTGATGGTGAGCGAGACGATCGCCGTGTCGGGGTCGGCGAGCTTGGCGACGACGGCCTCGGGGTCGTCGGGAACGAAGAGGTAGTCGACGATCGAGCCGACCACGCGTGCGGTGGACGTGCCGTCGGGGGCCGTGGTGACGAGCGTGTAGAGGTCGTCTTGCGCGGAGAGGGCGTCGCGCATGGCGGCGTCGAAGGAGAGGACGCCGACGCCGCACAGGCCCCATTCGGTGTGGCCGGCCTCGAGCAGGCGGTCGAGGTACATCGCCTCGTGGGCCCGGTGGAAGCCGCCGACCCCGAAGTGCACGATGCGCGAGCGGACGGCCGAGCGGTCGTACGTCGGGACGGACACGTTCGCCGCGAGGGAGGGGAGGGCGGCGGCGGTGAGGTCGGTCATGCGGGGCTCCGTGTGGGTGGAAGGGGTGGGTCCGGTCCCTTCGACAGGCTCAGGGACCTTGCGTTGC
>NZ_JARHXC010000027.1:0-7803 GCF_029222405.1 Microbacterium sp. Kw_RZR3
ACTGAACGGGATGCCGCACCGGTGCGGCGCGAACAGAGGGAGTGAGCATGGCGCTCGTCATGGGAGTCGATTCGTCGACGCAGTCGTGCAAGGTCGTCGTCGTCGACGCCGAGACCGGGCGCGTGGTGCGCGAGGGGCGTGCGTCGCACCCGGCCGGCACGTCGGTCGATCCCGAGGCGTGGTGGGTCGCGTTGCAGGATGCCATCGGCCAGGCCGGCGGCCTCGACGACGTCGCCGCGGTCTCGATCGCCGGCCAGCAGCACGGCATGGTCGTGCTCGACGCGGACGGCGCGGTCATCCGCGACGTGCTGCTATGGAACGACACCCGCTCGGCGCAGGCGGCGCGCGACCTCATCGACGAGGTCGGTGCGGCCGAGTACGCCGAGCGTACCGGCGCGGTGCCGGTCGCCTCGTTCACGGGCACGAAGCTGCGCTGGCTGCGGGATGCCGAGCCCGAGAACGCCGTACGCGTTGCCGCGGTCGCTCTGCCGCACGATTGGCTGACCTGGCGTCTGCGCGGATTTGGCCCCGGCAACGCCGTGCTGGAGGAGCTCGTCACCGACCGGTCCGACGCCTCGGGCACCGCGTACTGGGGGGCGGACGGGTACGCCCTCGATCTCTTCACCCGCGCGCTGGGCCACGAGGCGGTGCTTCCGCGCGTGCTCGGTCCGTGGGAGAGCGCGGGCACGCTCGACGGTGGTGCGCTCGTCGGCCCGGGGGCCGGGGACAATGCAGGCGCCGCACTCGGCCTCGGTGCAGGAGTGGGCGATGTCGTCGTCTCGCTCGGGACTTCGGGCACCGTCTTCGCTGTCGCCGACGCGCCCACCCGTGACACCACCGGCACGGTCGCCGGGTTCGCCGATGCGACGGGGAAGTTCCTGCCGCTGGTCGCCACGCTCAACGCCGCGCGCGTTCTCGACGCGTTCGCGGGCCTGCTGGGCGTCTCGCACGACGAACTCGGCGCCCTCGCTCTCGAGGCCGAGCCCGGTGCCGGTGGCGTCGTGCTCGTGCCGTGGTTCGAGGGGGAGCGCACCCCCAACCTGCCCCACGCGCAGGCGTCGCTGACCGGGCTGACCCTGGCATCCACGAACCGGTCGAACTTCGCCCGCGCGGCGATCGAGGGCATGCTCAGCGGCCTCGCCGTGGGGCTCGAGGCGATCCAGGCGCAGGGCGTCGAGGTCCGTCGCGTGCTGCTCATCGGCGGTGCCGCCGCCAACGAGGGCGTCGCGCGGATCGCGGCGCAGGTGTTCGACGCCGAGATCGTCGTGCCCGCCGCGGGGGAGTACGTCGCGCTCGGCGCGGCACGGCAGGCGGCGGGGGTTCTCGCCGGCGGCCCGGTCGACTGGACCGTGGCGACGACCCGCGCGGTCGACGCCGATCACCGGCCCGAGATCCGCGAGCGTTACGACGTGGTGGCGGCACTGCGCGCGCAGGAGTGATCCGTCGCGTCAACGGGCTGGTCGCGTCGCGCCTCGATCCGTAGCGTCGCGCCATGCCGTTGATCCGTCTGGATGCCCCGACCTTCCACCGCGACGTCGAGGTCGATGTCGTCACCGATCTCGTCGAGGCCGAGGGGATGACCTGGGCACGCGAGGGGGACGTCGAGGGTGTGCCGCGTTACGTCCCGGCCGCCGCGGGTTGAGTCGTCGGCGTTCGGATCTCGGCGTCGTCCGGCTGCACCCTCGCGTACGACGGTTGCCGCGCCGCCCGCACCCACGCAGGCCATCGCGCGCCCGGGATCGGTCGTCGCACGGCGTCGAACCGCAGGCCGCGGTCGTCCTGGTCGGGGTCGAGGCGCAGGACGAGTCGAGCGAACGGATGCCATGGGCCCGCCGGCGTGGCGTGCCCGAGCGTGAGGACCCACGGCGTGTCGTCCGCCCCGTCGAGCTCACGCGGATCCGTCGCGGGCGGTCGCCCCGACGCGGTGCGGGCCACGAGCAGGACGGCGCCGCGCGTGCCGCGGAACGGCAGGAGCGATCCCAGGCGCGCACGCTCGGCACGGCGGTGGGGCAGCAGCAGGAAGCGCGCGGGGACGTTCCACCCGGCGGACGCGAGTTCGACATCAGCGACGGGCGAGGCCGGGCCCGTCTTGTCGTTCATCGGCGAGGCAGCGCCCGGTTGCCGTCCGGGGGCTTCCCCGCGCAGAGTCCCCGCCGTCCCCCGATCCCACTCCGCGAGATCCACCCGCACCGCGAGCCCGATGATGTCGGGCAGCGGCGCGGGCAGCCCGAGCGACCGCGACACCCGCGCGATGGCCGGCACCGGCCCCGGCGGCGCGTGGTCGATGAAGGTGACGCCGGCGGACTCGGCATCCGGAATCCAGCGCATCTCACCGCGGAGCACGACTCCGCGGCTGTGGATGGGGCGCGGTGGGCGCAGACGCTGCACGGCCGCGAAGGACCCGGCGAGGACCGCACCGATCGCGCGCGCGAGAGGTGATTCGTGCAGGGGTGGGATGCCGGTCGGCTCGGTCATGCCCCCAGAGCACAACGAACACCCGCGGACGACCGAGGGGGTTGCGCGGCGCTACTGTGAGGGACCATGAGCGGCGACAGCGGAGGCAAGCGCATCGGTATGCGCGAGGTCGCCGAGGCCGCCGGGGTCTCGCCGCAGACCGTCTCTCGCGTGCTGAACGACTACCCCGGCATCCGGGATGCCACGCGGGAGCGGGTCCTCACCGCTGTCGCGGCGCTGGACTACCGCGTGAACAACGCCGCGCGGGCGCTCGGCACGAGCCTCACCCGCACCGTGGGGGTCGTGGCATCCGATGCCGTCCTGCACGGACCGTCGGCGGGGATCGCCGCTCTCGAGCGGGCGGCGCGCGCCCGGGGACGGTGGATCTCGACCGCGTACACCGACTCGGACGACCCGGCCGACATCGACGCGGCCGTGCGGCACCTGCTCGACCAGGGCGTCGACGGGATCGTGCTCGTCGCGGCTCACGGGGCCACTCCTCTCGAGGGGTACGACGTGCCGCTCGTGCCGTTGTACGGCGAGTCGGGGATTCGCCAGCGCGACGCGGCCGCCCTCGTCGTGGATCATCTCGCGGACCTCGGACATCGCCGCATCGTCGAGGTCGCCGGCCCGCCGGACTGGCGCGAAGCCCTGGCGCGCACGGCGGGTGTCGCCGATGCCTTGGCCCGGCGCGGGCTCGCGCGGGAGGGGCGCGTCGAGGGGGACTGGAGTGCCGGCTCCGGTGCGGCCGTCGCCGACGCGGTGGCCGCGCACGTGCGCCGCGGTGCCACCGCGGTGGCGGTCGCCAACGACCAGATGGCACTCGGGCTCATGGCGGGGCTCGCCGCCCGTGGGATCACGGTTCCGGCCGACGTCTCGGTCGCCGGCTTCGACGACAACCCGGATGCCGCCTTCTACACGCCCGCGCTCACCACGGTGCGCCTCGACGTCGAGGGCGAGGCGGCGGAGGCGGTGGCGCGGGTGTTGGGCGACGAGCCGACGGCTCCCGCGCAGCCGGTGCTGGTGCCGCGCGCGTCGACCGCCGCGCCGCGCTGACGCCCCGCGAGGGTGCCGCGTCGGCGGCGGCCCCGCGCTGCTGCCCCGCGGCTGCCGCCGGGTCGGCGGCGGGCACAAGTCCGGCGATCCGGCTCAGCCGTCGGGGAGGTGGCATCCCGGGGTCTGTTCTGCAGGAGTTGTGCGGGTGTGCGCGGCACCCCGGGTCGGCGCATCCCGTGCGAAACTCCGGAGATTCGGCACCGTTCGCCGACGTGCCCCGCGGAAAGCCGCACGTCCGTCGGCCCGCCCGCTCGAAATCTCCGGAGCCCGGCACGCGCGCGACCGCGGGCAGTGGCATCCGCCTCTCGCCATCCCGCGATGTTACCGGTAACATGACTCGGGAACCCGCTACCGAGAGAGTCGAAGGAGACCCGCGTGTCCGCTGCCGCCACGTTCGCGCCCGAGGTGCAGGAGGCGATCGACGCCGTCCGCGCCGACGTCGCGAAGCTGCACGCCGAGCTCGTGCGCTACAACCTCATCGTCTGGACCGGCGGCAACGTCTCGGGCCGCGTCCCCGGCGCCGACCTGTTCGTCATCAAGCCCTCGGGCGTCTCCTACGATGACCTGGCCCCCGAGGACATGATCCTGTGCGACCTCGACGGCAACGCGATCCCCGGCACCCCGGGCAGCGAGCGCAGCCCCTCGAGCGACACCGCGGCGCACGCGTACGTCTACCGGAACATGCCCGAGGTCGGCGGGGTCGTGCACACGCACTCCACCTACGGCGTCGCGTGGGCGGCCCGCGGCGAGGAGATCCCCTGCGTCATCACGGCCATGGCCGACGAGTTCGGCGGCCCCATCCCGGTCGGCCCGTTCGCGATCATCGGCGACGACTCGATCGGCCGCGGCATCGTCGAGACCCTGCGCGGCCACCGCTCGCGCGGCGTGATCATGCAGAACCACGGCCCGTTCACGATCGGGGCGACGGCGAAGGATGCCGTGAAGGCCGCCGTCATGCTCGAAGACGTCGCCCGCACCGTGCACATCGCGCGCGAGGCTGGCCCCCTCATCCCGATCCCCCAGGACAAGATCGACGCCCTCTACAACCGCTACCAGAACGTCTACGGACAGAGCACGGACGACCGCCGATGAACGCCGAACTCACCGCCCTCATCGAGCAGGGCCGCGCCTCGCTGGGCATCGAGCTCGGCTCGACCCGCATCAAGGCGTGCCTCATCGGCCCCGACGCCGAGGTGCTCGCGACCGGTTCCCACGAGTGGGAAAACGTCTACGCCGACAAGCTCTGGACCTACTCTCTGGATGCCGTGTGGTCGGGCCTCCGGGCTGCCTACGCCGAGCTGGTGCAGAACGTGCAGCAGCGGTACGGCGTCATTCCCGAGCGCTACGCGGCGATGGGGGTCTCGGCGATGATGCACGGCTACCTCGCGTTCGACGCCGACGGCGAGATGCTCGCGCCCTTCCGAACGTGGCGCAACACGAACACCGGTGTCGCAGCCAGCGAGCTCACCGAGCTGCTGGGTGTGAACATCCCGCTCCGGTGGTCGATCGCGCACCTGCACCAGGCGGTCGTCGATGCCGAACCGCACGTGCCCGAGATCCGCTTCCTCACCACGCTCGCCGGGTACGTCCACTGGAAGCTCACGGGCGAGAAGGTGCTCGGTGTGGGGGATGCCTCGGGCATGTTCCCGATCGACTCCGCCACGCGTGACTACGACGCCGAGCTGGTCGCCCGCTACGACGCACTCGCCGCCGGTCGCGTCCCGGCGCTGAACGATCTGCTGCCGCGCGTGCTCGTGGCGGGAACGGCGGCGGGGAACCTCACCGACGACGGGGCACAGCTCCTCGACCCGACCGGAACCCTGCGCCCTGGCATCCCGTTCGCTCCTCCCGAGGGAGATGCCGGCACCGGCATGGTCGCCACAGGCGCCGTCGCTCCCCGCACGGGCAACGTCAGCGCCGGCACGAGCATCTTCGCGATGGTCGTGCTGGAGCGCCCGCTCGACGAGGTGCACCACGAACTTGACCTCGTCACGACGCCCTCGGGCGATGCGGTCGCGATGGTGCACTGCAACAACGGCGCGAGCGAGCTGGCCGCGTGGGCGAACATGTTCACCGCCTTCTCAGCCGCGGCCGGCGTGCCGCAGACCCCGGATGCCACCTACGCGGTGCTCTTCTCCGCCGCGCTCGAGGGTGAGCCCGACGCCGGTGGGCTGCTGGCCTACAACCACCTCGCCGGAGAGCCCATCGCGGGTCTCGACGAAGGACGCCCCCTCGTCGTCCGCACGCCTGACAGCCGCCTGACCCTGCCGAACTTCATGCGCGCGCAGCTGTACGGCGTCTTCGGGACGCTCGCGCTCGGCATGGCGGTGCTGCACGCCGAGGGCGTTGGCCTCGACAAGATGTATGCCCACGGCGGCATGTTCCGCACCGCGGGGGTCGCGCAGCGCTTCCTCGCGGCGGCGCTCGACGCTCCCGTCGCGGTCGCCGAGACGGCGTCCGAGGGCGGCGCGTGGGGCATGGCCGTGCTCGCGGCCTACGTCGCCGACGGCGCGGGCCGCGACCTCGATACCTACCTGGCCGAGGTGGTCTTCGCCGACGCACCCATCACCACCGCCGACCCCGACCCGACGGACGTCGCCGGATTCTCGGCCTACCTCGACCGTTACCGCGCGGGCCTCGCCGTCGAGGCCGCCGCCGCGGCATCCCTCTGAACACTCGAAAAGGAACAGCAATGACCCGCACGAAGCTCAAGAACGACCTCGACGGCTACGAGGTCTGGTTCGTCACCGGCAGCCAGAACCTCTACGGCGAAGAGACCCTGAAGCAGGTCGCCGAGCAGTCGCAGGCCGTCGTCGAGGGGCTGAACGGCCTCCCGGTGAAGGTCGTCTGGAAGCCCGTGCTGAAGGACTCCGACAGCATCCGCCGCATGGCGCTCGAGATCAACGGCCGCGATGACGTCATCGGCGTGATCGCGTGGATGCACACCTTCAGCCCTGCGAAGATGTGGATCTCCGGCCTCGACGCCCTGCAGAAGCCGCTCCTCCACCTGCACACGCAGGCGAACGTCGAGCTGCCGTGGAACGACATCGACTTCGACTTCATGAACCTCAACCAGGCCGCCCACGGCGACCGCGAGTTCGGGTACATCCAGACGCGCCTCGGCGTTTCGCGGAAGACCGTCGTCGGCCACGTGTCGAACCCGGCCGTGCGCCAGCGGATCGAGGACTGGGAGCGCGCCGCCGCCGGCTGGACCGCCGCCCGCACCCTCAAGCTCGCGCGTTTCGGCGACAACATGCGCTTCGTCGCGGTCACCGAGGGCGACAAGACCGAGGCCGAGCTGCGCTTCGGCGTGCAGGTCAACACGTGGGGCGTCAACGAGCTCGTCGAGGCCGTCGAGAAGGCATCGGATGCCGACATCGACGCGCTCGTGCAGGAGTACGTCGACAGCTACGACGTCGTGGACGAGCTGCTCCCCGGCGGCGCACGCCACCAGTCGCTGCGCGACGGCGCCGCGATCGAGCTGGGCCTGCGCTCTTTCCTCGAGGAGGGCGGCTTCGGCGCCTTCACGACGTCGTTCGAAGACCTCGGCGCGCTGAAGCAGCTGCCCGGTCTCGCGGTGCAGCGCCTCATGGCCGAGGGCTACGGCTTCGGCGCCGAGGGTGACTGGAAGACGGCGATCCTCGTGCGCGTCGCGAACGTCATGGGCGCCGGCCTCCCCGGCGGCGCGTCGCTCATGGAGGACTACACGTACGACCTCGTCCCCGGCTCCGAGCGCATCCTCGGCGCCCACATGCTCGAGGTCTCGCCCTCGCTCACCACGAAGAAGCCGCGCCTCGAGATCCACGAGCTCGGCATCGGCGGCAAGGACGACCCGGTGCGCCTGGTCTTCACCGCCGACCCCGGCCCCGCGCTCGTGGTCGCGATGAGCGACATGCGCGATCGCTTCCGCCTCGTGGCGAACGTCGTCGAGAACGTCGACGCCCCCGACCTGCCGAAGCTCCCCGTCGGGCGCGCCGTGTGGAAGCCCGCCCCCGACTTCGCGACCTCGGCCGGCTGCTGGCTCGCCGCGGGAGCCGCGCACCACACCGTCATGACGACGGCCGTGGGTATCGAGGTGTTCCGCGACTTCGCCGAGATCGCCAAGACCGAGCTCGTCGTCATCGACGAGGACACGACGGTCCGCGGTTTCCAGAGCGAGCTGCGCTGGAACCAGGCGTACTACCGCCTGGCCCAGGGCTTGTAAGACCCCGCCGTCCCCGGTTCCTTCGATGATCCGGGGGCGGTGCGGCACTCGCGCGTCTCGCTCTCTCGGGGCGCGTGCCGCGCACCGGC
>NZ_JARHXC010000280.1:0-2712 GCF_029222405.1 Microbacterium sp. Kw_RZR3
GTCGGCTCGCTCGGGCTCTGCTCGATGCGCGAGCGGATGCGCTTGATGTGAACGTCGAGCGTCTTGGTGTCGCCGAAGTAGTCGGTGCCCCAGACCCGGTCGATGAGCTGACCGCGAGTCAGCACGCGGCCGGCGTTGCGCATGAGGACCTCGAGCAGCTCGAACTCCTTCAGGGGCATGTTGATCTCCGCTCCATCCACCGACACGGTGTGTCGATCGATGTCCAGGGTGACGCGTCCTCCGCTCAGGATCCGGTCGTCGAGGTCGGCGTCATCCGGGGTCCGACGTCGCAGGACGGCGCGCATCCGGGCCAGCAGCTCCCGCGTCGAGTAGGGCTTCGTCACGTAGTCGTCGGCACCGAGCTCGAGCCCCACGACGATATCGACCTCGGAGTCCTTGGCCGTCAGCATGATGATCGGCACGTGCGACGACAGCCGGATCTGCCGGCAGACCTCCGTGCCCGGCATGCCGGGCAGCATCAGGTCCAGCAGCACGATGTCGGCACCGCGGTCGTGGAACGCCGTCAGGGCGAGAGCGCCGTCCTCGGCGATCTCGACCTCGTACCCCTCCCGCCGCAGCAGATAGGCCAGCGGGTCGGCGAGGTCCGGCTCGTCCTCGACGATCAGAACGCGGGTCATACGGTGTCTCCGTTCATGGGGGCGGGACGTGCAGCAGCGGCCTTGCGGCCCTTGCGTCCCGACTTGGGGCGGGGTTGCTCGAGGTCGGGCGCCTCGGACATCGGCAGTCGGATGGTGAACGTCGAGCCGCGGTCGGGGCGCGACCACAATCGCACCTCGCCTCCGTGGCGCTGGACGGCGTGCTTGACGATCGACAGACCGAGCCCGGTTCCCCCTGTGCGGCGGGATCGCGCCTGGTCGGCCCGGTAGAAGCGCTCGAACACGCGGTGCTGATCGGCTTCGGGGATGCCGATCCCGCGGTCGGTGACGGCGATCTCGACGACCGTGCCGTCGAGCTTCACCCCGACACCCACCTTGGAGCCGCCGGGCGAGTAGGCGATCGCGTTCGCGACGAGGTTGCCCAGCGCCTCGGTGAGGATCTGCGGCTCGCCGCGCACCCACAGCCCTTTGGTCCCCCCGCGCACGACCGTCACCTGGGCCGAGTCCGCGGCGATCGCGTAGGCCTCGACCGCCGAGGTGACGACCTCGTCGATCGAGACGTCCCGCACGTCGCGCAGTTCGTCGGATGCCTGCAGCCGAGACAGGCTCAGGATGCGGTTCACCAGGCCGGCCAACCGCGTCACCTCCGCCTGCAGCCGCGATGAGAAGTACCGCACCTGTTCCGGATCCTCGGCCGCGGATTCGATCGCCTCGGCCAGCAGGCTCACCGCCCCCACGGGAGTCTTGAGCTCGTGGCTGGTGTTCGCCACGAAGTCGCGACGCATCTCTTCGACGCGCTCGCGTTCGGTGATGTCACGCAGCACCAGGAGGACCAGTCGCGGCGAGATGGGAGTCGCGCGCACCGCGACCAGGCGCGGTTCTGCCGGCGCGGCACCTCGGCGCAACCGCAGGTTCTCGCTGACCGACGCTCCCGTGTCACGCGCCGCCCGCGCGACGCGACGCAGTTCGTCGCTGGCGATCACCTCTCCGGCAACCAGACCGAAGACGCCCGCGGTCGATGAGAGCGCGAGAACCGTCGACGACATGTCGCAGACGAAGGCGGGGTCGTCCATCGCCCCGAGCATCGCCTCGACGCCCTCGGGCAGATCGACGGCGGTCTGCGCCAACGAACGATCGCGTGCTCGCAGGGCTCCGACCACGAGGCCGACGATGCCGCTCCCGAGCAGGAGTCCCACGAGGAGCGCGAGCAGCGAGAGCTGCGGTGGTTCCATGCCCCCAGCGTAAAGGCGTGGTCACGGCGTCACCGGCCGTTCAGGCACGGGATGCCGAAGCCGAACGTTACTATTCACTGTCACGGCACCATTCGTTCATCTTCGCTGGAAACAATCCCCGGAGGTAGCGGAACGCACATGTGCCGTGCCGCCGACGGAAGGTACCGCGATGCGCGAAGTATTCCACCAGTCCCTCGAGGACGTTCAGGCCCGCCTGGTCGAGATCGCCGACCTGGTGACGGTCGCGATCGACCGCGCCACACGCGCGTTCGGCACCAGCGACGTCTCGCTCGCCGAAGAGGTCATCGAGGCCGACGCGATCATCGACGAGAAGGCCGTCGAGCTCGACGAGCTCGCGATCGAGATCCTCGCGCGTCAGCAGCCCGTCGCGCGCGACTTGCGGATCGTCGTCACCGCGCTGCGCGTGAGCGCGTCGCTCGAGCGCATGGGCGACATGGCCGAGCACATCGCTCAGCTGGCGCGATCGCGCTTCCCCGAGCGCGCGATCCCGAAGGGCCTCAAGACGACGTTCACCCGCATGGGTGAACTCGACGTCGAGGTCGCGCGCAAGCTCGCCGAGCTGCTGCGTACTCAGGACCTGCGCATCGCCGAGGCGATCCGCGACGCCGACGACGACATCGACGAGCTGCACGTCAGCGTCTTCGAGAAGGTTCTGGGCGACTCGTGGAAGGGCGAGGCCACCGCGACGGTCGACGCCACCCTCGCGAGCCGTTACCACGAGCGCTTCGCCGACCACGCGGTGTCGGTCGCCAAGAAGGTGGTCTACCTCGCGACCGGCGACTGGGCCGGCGCCGACGACGAGATCGAGCACGAGCCTCACCCCGTGATCTGAGCGGCAAAAC
>NZ_JARHXC010000281.1:0-16317 GCF_029222405.1 Microbacterium sp. Kw_RZR3
GTCTGTGCGCTCCCAGGTGAAGTCGGGCAGCTCGCGGCCGAAGTGGCCGTACGTCGCCGTCTGCGCGTAGATCGGGCGGAGCAGGTCGAGCTGCTCCACGATCGCCTTCGGACGCAGGTCGAACACATCGCGGATCGCGCGGACGATCACCTCATCGTCCACGTGAGCGGTGCCGAACGACTCCACGTAGAGGCCCACGGGGTTGGCCTTGCCGATCGCGTAGGCGATCTGCACCTCGAGGCGGTCGGCGAGCCCCGCCGCGACGGCGTTCTTCGCGACCCACCGCATGGCGTAGGCGGCCGAACGGTCGACCTTGGACGGGTCTTTGCCGCTGAACGCGCCGCCGCCGTGACGGGAGGCGCCGCCGTAGGTGTCGATGATGATCTTGCGCCCGGTGAGCCCGGCGTCGCCCTTGGGCCCGCCGATGACGAAGGGACCCGCCGGGTTGATGTAGTACTTCACATCGGGCAGCTCGAGCCCCGTCTCGGCGAGCACCGGGTCGATGACCTCGGCCTGGACCTGCGCCCGCAGGTCTTCCTGCGAGATGTCGGGGTGGTGCTGGGTCGAGAGGACGACGGAGTCGACGGTGCGCGGCGTGTGGCCCTCGTAGCCGAGCGTCACCTGGGTCTTGCCGTCGGGGCGAAGGAACGGCAGCGTGCCGTTCTTGCGGACGGATGCCAGGCGCTCGGCGATGCGGTGCGCGGTCCACGCCGCCATCGGCATGAGCTGCGGCGTCTCGTTGGTCGCGAAGCCGAACATGATGCCCTGGTCGCCCGCGCCCTGGAGATCGCGAGGATCGACCGAGCCGCGCTCACGCTGCTCGAAGGCCTTGTTGACGCCCGCGGCGATGTCGGAGGACTGCGCCCCGATCGAAATGGACACGCCGCACGAGTCGCCGTCGAAGCCCGTTTCGCTCGACGTGTAGCCGATGCGGGTGACCACGTCGCGCACGATCGCCGGGATCTCGACGTAAGCGCTCGTCGACACCTCTCCGGCGACGTGGACGAGACCCGTGGTGACGAGCGTCTCGACCGCGACGCGCCCCGTCGGGTCGTCGGTCAGGATCGCATCGAGGATGCTGTCCGAGATCTGGTCGCAGATCTTGTCGGGGTGTCCTTCGGTGACGGACTCGGACGTGAACAGGCGCAGGTCGGTCAAGACGACTCCGTGGGGTGAGCGAGCGGGGTGAGCGAGGGGGAACGGGCACAAGTATGCCCCGGGCGGCGGTGAGCCGCCCGGGGCATCGTCACATCTGTGAACAGATCACGTGTGCGCTGTTGCTGTGGATTACTCCGCAGCGCGCAGACGCAGCTTGTCTTCGTGGATCTCGTGCAGCGCGATGGTGAGCGGCTTGTCTTCGACCGTGGAGTCGACGAGGGGGCCGACGTTGTCGAAGAGGTTTCCCTCGTGCAGGTCGGAGTAGTAGTCGTTGATCTGACGCGCCCGCTTGGATGCGTAGATCACGAGCTGGTACTTCGAGTCAACCTTGTCGAGCAGCGCGTCGATGGGCGGGTCGATGATGCCCTGGTTACGTCCGGCCATGGGGAACCTCCTGGTTCGGCGGGATGGGTGGATGCGGCGCGCGACGCGCCGAAGCATCCTGTCATTCTATCCGACGCCCGCGCAGACCGCGCGAAGCGAGCGCGGTGGCGGCGTTCGGCGCGGCGTTTGGGGCGGGATTATCGGTTTGGGGCGCAGAATTCCGCGCCCCAAGCGAAAAAGCGCGCCCCAAACTGGGGAGCACGTTGCGTCAGCGCCGCGGCGCAGCGAGCGCCACGACCTCGGCGGCCGCGCGGGCGACGTCGTCGTTCACGACGCGGTAGTCGAACTCGTTCTGCGCCGCCAGCTCGACGCGCGCCGTGCGCAGTCGCCGCGCCCGCTCCTCGGCATCCTCGGTCCCTCGTCCGACGAGGCGCTGGACGAGTTCGTCCCAGCTCGGCGGGAGAAGGAAGACGAGCGTCGCGGACGGTTCGGCGGCGCGCACCTGACGCGCCCCCTGCAGATCGATCTCGAGCAGGGCCGTTCCGCCCGCCGCAAGCACGCGCTCGATCGGCTCACGCGGCGTTCCGTAGCGGTGGCGGTTGTGGACGGTCGCCCACTCGAGCAGCGCATCGGTGGCGACCAGACGGTCGAACTCGGCGTCGTCGACGAAGTAGTAGTGCTCGCCCTCGACCTCTCCGGGACGCGGAGCCCGCGTGGTCGCCGAGACGGACAGGTGGATCTCGGGATGGTGGTCTTTGATGTAGGCCGCGACGGTTCCCTTGCCCACGGCGGTGGGACCGGCCAGCACGATCAACCGACTCCGGCCGGCGCGAGGGCCTGGCTCGGGCCACCGGCTGTCGAGGTAGTCCCGGAGCGCGTCGCGCTGACGCGACCCCAGCCCGCCGAGGCGCTTGACCGGAGAGATGCCGAGCGAATCGAGGATCCGGTCGCGCTTGTTCTCGCCGATCGCGGGGATCGCGGTCAGGAACTCTGTCACGCGCATCGCACCCGCAGCCGACGACGGGTCTTCGAGACCGCGGCGTAGCAGCTCCTGCGGGCTGATGACGCGTGTCGACACGTCGCGCTTGAGCGCTGCCCGCTCGCGACGGGCGGCGACCGCACGGCGAGAGGCCGCGGCGCGATCCACCTCGGGCGGACGACGGGACTCAGCCACGGGACACCCCCTGATATAGCGCGGCGCGCTCCTCGATGCGGGCGGCGAGTCGATCAGGTCCCACCGCGATGACGCTGCGGCTCTCGTTCGCGACGACCGCCGACGCGACGTACCCGAACAGCCGGCCCAGGTCGGCCGGCTCAGCGCCCTGTGCGCCGAAGCCGGGGGCGAGGATCGGCATCCCCGCCAGTGCCACGTCGCCCAGGCCGAAGGCCGTCCGGTCGACGGTCGCTCCGACCACGACGCCGATCGAACCGAGGGCACCGGGTGCGCCGATGTTCGCCTCGTTCACGTCGTGCGCGACGCGCGCGGCGACGTGTTCGTGGTCGCCCACGGCGAGGGCGTCGTCGACGATCGCGCTCTGGAGGGCGCGTGCCTCGGGGTTGCTCGTCGCCGTCAGGACGAACGCACCCTTGCCGTGGCGGATCGCCAACGACAGCGTGTCGTGCAGCGAGTCGGCACCCATGTAGGGCGACAGGGTCACGGCATCCGCTTCGAGGGGAGAACCGGGCTCGAGCCACGCGTGGGCGTAGCCCTCCATGGTCGTGCCGATGTCGCCGCGCTTGGCGTCGGCGATGATCAGCAGGCCCGCGTCACGGGCGGCGGCCATCACGTCTTCGAGCGCGGCGAACCCGCGAGAGCCGTAGCGCTCGTAGAACGCCACCTGCGGCTTCACGACCCCGACCCGGCCGCGGGCGGCCTCGACCACCCGCAGGCCGAATTCACGGGCACCGGATGCCGTGGCATCCAGCCCCCACGCCGACAGGAGCGCGGCGTGGGGGTCGATGCCGACGCACAGGGCGCCGTGGGTCGACAGTGCGGCGCTGAGCCGCTGACCGAACGACTCGCTCACAGGCGACCCGCGCGGTCGGTCGCGTACTCCTGGAGACTGCGCACCCCGAAGCCGTCCTTCATGGCACCGAGAGCGCTCACCGCGGCACCGAGCACGGCCATCGTGGTGAACAGCGCCTTGTCGGCGGCGACGGCGGCCGCGCGGATCTCGTATCCGTCGGCGCGGGCCGTACCACCGCTGGGGGTGTTGACGATCATGTCGATCTCCCCCGCGTTGATGAGGTCGACGACATTCTGCTGGTCCGACCCCTGCGTCTCGGAGTACTTCTCCACGACCTGGACCCGGATGCCGTTACGGGCGAGGATCTCGGCCGTGCCCTCGGTGGCCATGAGCGAGAAACCGAGTTCCTGCAGCCGGTGGGCGGGCAGGATCACGGCGCGCTTGTCGGCATCGGCGACCGAGATGAACACGGTCCCCGAGGTCGGCATCCCGCCGTACGCGGCTTCCTGGCTCTTCGCGAACGCGGTCGGGAAATCGCGGTCGATGCCCATGACCTCGCCGGTCGAGCGCATCTCGGGCCCGAGCACGCTGTCGACCGTGCGACCGTCGGCGGTGCGGAACCGCTTGAACGGCAGCACGGCCTCCTTGACGGCGACCGGCGCGTCCAGCGGGACGCGGGAGCCATCCTGCTCGGGCAGCAGCCCCTCGGCGATCAGCTCGGCGATGGTGTTGCCGGCCATGATGCGGCTGGCGGCCTTGGCGAGCGGGATGCCGAGCGCCTTCGACACGAACGGGACCGTGCGGCTCGCGCGGGGGTTCGCCTCGATGACGTAAAGCACGCCCGCCGAGATCGCGAACTGCACGTTGAGCAGGCCGCGGACGCCGACGCCCTTCGCGATCGCGAGCGTCGCCTCGCGGACGCGGTCGACCTCGGTGCGACCGAGTGACACCGGCGGCAGGGTGCAGGACGAGTCACCGGAGTGGATGCCGGCCTCTTCGAGGTGCTCCATGACGCCGCCGATGTACAGGTCGGTGCCGTCGAATAGGGCGTCGACGTCGAGCTCGATCGCGTCGTCGAGGAAGCGGTCGACAAGGAGCGGCAGGCCGGGGCCGATGATCGCCTGGTCGGCGACGCGCACGAAGTAGTCGCGCAGCGCCTCGGTCGAGTAGACGATCTCCATGCCGCGACCGCCGAGCACGAAGCTCGGGCGCACCAGCACGGGGTAGCCGATCTCCTCGGCCACGGTGACGGCGCCCTCGACGTCGATCGCGGTGCCGTTGCGCGGGGCGACGAGACCGGCGTCGTCGAGCAGACGCGAGAACAGCTCGCGCTCCTCGGCGAGGTCGATCGCCTCGGGGCTCGTGCCGAGGATCGTGTAGCCCGCGGCCTCGATGCCCTTCGCAAGGCCCAGCGGCGTCTGACCGCCGAGCTGGCAGACGACGCCGAGGATCGTGCCGGACTGCGACTCGGCGTGGAGCACCTCGAGCACGTCCTCGAGCGTCAGCGGCTCGAAGTAGAGGCGGTCGCTGGTGTCGTAGTCGGTCGACACGGTCTCGGGGTTGCAGTTCACCATGACGGTCTCGTACCCGGCGTCCGACAGCGCGAACGAGGCGTGCACGCACGAGTAGTCGAACTCGACGCCCTGACCGATGCGGTTCGGGCCCGAGCCGATGATGACGACCTTCGTGCGGTCGGAGGGGGTGACCTCGGTCTCGGCGTCGTAAGACGAGTAGTGGTACGGCGTCAGGGCCGGGAACTCCCCCGCGCACGTGTCGACGGTCTTGTAGACCGGGCGCACGTCGAGCGCGTAGCGGGTCTCACGCACCTCGGCCTCGTCGAGCCCGCGGATCTGCGCGATCTGCGCGTCGCTGAAACCGTGCTCCTTCGCGATGCGGAGGGTGTCGGCATCCAATTCGTCGGCCTGCGCGATGAACTCGGCGACCTCGTTGATCAGCACCATTTGGTCGATGAACCACGGGTCGATCGCCGTCGCGTCGAACGCCTGCTCGGGCGTCGCGCCCTTGCGCAGCGCCTGCTGCAGCACGACGATGCGGCCGTCGGTCGGGGTCTTCGCGATCTCGAGCAGTTCCTCGACCGAGCGCGACTCCTCGCCCCAGTGGAAGCTCGACCCGCGCTTCTCGAGCGACCGCAGCGCCTTCTGCAGGGCCGTGGTGTAGTTGCGGCCGATCGCCATGGCCTCGCCGACCGACTTCATGGTCGTGGTGAGCGTGGTGTCGGCGGCGGGGAACTTCTCGAAGTTGAAGCGCGGAACCTTCACCACGACGTAGTCGAGCGTGGGCTCGAAGCTCGCCGGGGTCACCTTGGTGATGTCGTTGGGGATCTCATCCAGCCGGTAGCCGATCGCGAGCTTCGCCGCGATCTTGGCGATCGGGAAGCCCGTGGCCTTCGACGCCAGCGCCGACGAGCGCGAGACGCGCGGGTTCATCTCGATGACGATGATGCGACCGGTCTTGGGGTCGACGGCGAACTGGATGTTGCAGCCACCGGTGTCGACGCCCACCGCGCGGATGATGTCGATGCCGATGTCGCGCAGGCGCTGGTACTCGCGGTCGGTCAGGGTGAGCGCGGGCGCCACCGTGATCGAGTCGCCGGTGTGCACGCCGACGGGGTCGACGTTCTCGATCGAGCAGACGACGACCGTGTTGTCGGCGGTGTCGCGCATGAGCTCGAGCTCGTACTCCTTCCACCCGAGGATCGACTCCTCGAGCAGCACCTCGTTGGTCGGCGAGTCGTGCAGGCCCGCGCCGCCGATGCGGCGGAGGTCTTCCTCGTCGTACGCGAAGCCCGAGCCGAGGCCGCCCATGGTGAAGGACGGGCGGACGACCAGCGGGTAGCCGAGCTTCTCGGCGCCGGCGAGGAGCTCGTCCATCGAGTGGCAGATCACGGATGCCGCGACGTCGGCGCCCGCCTCGATCACGAGCTCCTTGAAGATCTGGCGGTCCTCGCCGCGGTTGATCGCGTCGAAGTCGGCGCCGATGAGTTCGACGTCGTACTTCTCGAGGATGCCGCGCTTGTGGAGCTGGATCGCCGCGTTCAGCGCAGTCTGACCACCGAGGGTGGGGAGGACGGCATCCGGCTTCTCTTTCGCGATGATCGACTCGATCACCTCGGGGGTGATCGGCTCGATGTAGGTCGCGTCTGCGAAGTCGGGGTCGGTCATGATCGTCGCCGGGTTGGAGTTCACGAGGATGACGCGCACCCCCTCTTCGCGCAGGACGCGGCAGGCCTGGGTGCCGGAGTAGTCGAACTCGCAGGCCTGACCGATGACGATCGGGCCGGAGCCGATGACGAGGACGGAGGTGATGTCGTCGCGCTTAGGCATTCTTGGTGGTCTCCGTGTTGGTCTGAACGGTGGCGAGAACCATCTCGCGGAAGCGGTCGAACAGGTAGTTGGCGTCGTGCGGACCCGAGGCTGCCTCGGGGTGGTACTGCACGCTGAACGCGGGGATGTCGAGGGCGCGCAGTCCCTCGACGACGTTGTCGTTGAGGCCGATGTGGCTCACCTCGACGCGGCCGAAGCCGTTGGGGCTGTCGACGACCTGGTCGAGGGGCGCGTCGACCGCGAAGCCGTGGTTCTGCGAAGTGATCTCGACGCGGCCGGTGGTCTTGTCGAGCACGGGCTGGTTGATGCCGCGGTGTCCGAACGGCAGCTTGTACGTGCCGAAGCCGAGGGCGCGACCGAGCAGCTGGTTGCCGAAGCAGATGCCGAAGAACGGCAGGCCGTCGCTCAGGACCTCGCGCAGCAGTTCGACGTGCTGATCGGATGCCGCGGGGTCACCCGGACCGTTCGAGTAGAACGCGGCGACGGGCTCGATCGCGCGGATCTCGTCGATCGTCGCCGACTGCGGGAAGACGTGCACGTCGAAGCCACGGGCGGCGAGATTGTCGATCGTGGACTTCTTCACTCCGAGGTCGAGCACAGCGAGGTTGCCGATGCGCTCGGCCGTGGCCGGGGTCACCTCGACCTCGGTCACCGAGACCTCGGCGGACAGGTTGCGGCCGGCCATCCCGGGGGCCTCGCGGACGCGGCGCAGCTGCTCCTCGGCGTCGAGGCTCGCGGCCTCGCCCGAGAAGACGCCGCCGCGCATGCTGCCCGAGGAGCGGATCCGACGGGTCACGGCGCGGGTGTCGATGCCCGAGATGCCGACGATCCCGTCTTCGACGAGCGCGTCGTCGAGCGAGCGGTTGGCGCGCCAGTTCGACACCATGCGCGAGGGGTCGCGCACGACGTAACCGGCGACCCAGATGCGCCGCGACTCGGGGTCTTCGTCGTTCACTCCGGTGTTGCCGATGTGCGGGGCGGTCTGCAGCACGATCTGACCCGCGTACGAGGGGTCGGTGATCGTCTCCTGGTAGCCGGTCATGCCCGTGGCGAAGACGACCTCGCCGAGAGTCTCGCCGCGCGCACCGTACGCGCGGCCGGTGTAACGGGTGCCGTCTTCGAGCACGAGGACGGCCGGGTCGCGCGTCAGGCGCGCGGAAGGGATCAGGGCGGTCATGCGTCGCTTCCTGTCGTGGTGATGAGCGGACGGATGGCGTCGGCGAGGGCTTTCGCCGAGGCATCCTGAGGTCGGAGGTAGGTGTCGACGACGGTGTCGTCGTCGATGCGCCAGGCGACGCGGGTCAGGCCGTCGCGCTCGACCACACGGTCGATGGCGACGGTCGCCTGGTTCGCGTCGATCAGGCGGTCGCGGGTGAGCGCGATGCGAGGCTGGCCCGGGAGGTCGAGGGCGACGCCGGCCGTCGTGACGGTGACGTCGACGCGGGAGCGGAAGCCGAGACCCTTGACCGCGAGACGCTCGAGCGGCTCGTCGTGACGGGTCGTGGCGACGTAGAGCCCCGGGAACACCGCCGTCTCGACGGCGTCCGCGGGCAGCTCCCCCACCGGAGCGGAGTAGCGTGCATCGCGCCGCGTTCGTCGCCACCACGCCCACGCGAGGACACCGAGCGCGACCACGGCCACGCCCGCCATCACGAGGAGGGCGCCCTCGCGGGTCACGCGAGGACCCCGGGCGTCTCGAGCAGCGCACCGTCGGCGACGGTCGGGATGCCGGAACGCACGGTCCAGCGCACCTCTCCCGGCAGTTCCCGCCCGAGGTACGGCGAGTTCTTGCTGCGACCGCGCAGGTCGGTCACCGAGAACGCGCGTGAGGGGCGCGGGTCGTACAGGGTGAACGACGCCGGCTGTCCGGCGGCGAGGGGTGTGCCGTGTCCGTCCAGACGGCCGATCCGCGCCGGGGCCTTCGACATCACCCGGGCGACATCTCCCCAGCCGAGCAGGCCGGTGTCGACCATCGCCTGCTGCACGACCCGGAGAGCGCTCTCGAGGCCCACCATGCCGTTCGCCGCAGCCGACCACTCGCACGCCTTCGCCTCGGCGGGGTGCGGGGCGTGGTCGGTGGCGACGATGTCGATCGTGCCGTCGGCGAGACCCTCGCGCACGGCCATCACGTCTTCCTCGCGGCGCAGCGGCGGGTTGACCTTGAAGCGCGCGTCGTAGTCGCGCACGAGTTCGTCGGTCAGCAGCAGGTGATGCGGGGTGACCTCCGCGGTGACGTTGACGCCGCGCTTCTTGGCCCAGCGGATGATGTCGACCGAGCCCGCCGTACTCAGGTGGCAGACGTGCAGGCGCGAGCCGACGTGCTCGGCCAGCAGCACGTCGCGGGCGATGATCGACTCCTCGGCGACGGCCGGCCAACCGGTGAGGCCCAGCTCCGCCGAGACGGCGCCTTCGTTCATCTGCGCGCCCTCGGTGAGCCGCGGGTCCTGGGCGTGCTGCGCGATGACGCCGTCGAACGCCTTCACGTACTCGAGTGCCCGGCGCATGATGAGCGGGTCGAAGACGCAGAAACCGTCGTCGCTGAAGACGCGCACCCGGGCGCGAGAGTCGGCCATGGCGCCGAGCTCGGCGAGGCGCTCGCCCTTCTGTCCGACGGTGACGGCACCGATCGGCTGCACGTGGACGTATCCGGCCGCTTCCCCGAGGGCGAACTCCTGCTCGACCACACCGGCGGTGTCAGCGGTAGGCGAGGTGTTGGGCATCGCGAAGACGGTGGTGAAGCCGCCGGCCGCCGCGGCGCGGGATCCGGTGAGGACGGTCTCGGATGCCTCGAACCCGGGCTCGCGCAGGTGCACGTGCAGGTCGACCAGGCCCGGCAGGGCGATGAGCCCGTCGGCGTCGACGACCGTGGCGCCCGCGTGCGACAGGCCGGTGCCCGTCTCGGCGATGACCCCGTCGTGGACGAGGAGGTCGGTGGCATCCTGACCCTCGACGCGAGCGCCGCGGACCAGAAGGGTCTGGGGGGTGGCGTGGCTCATCGAAGGTCCTCTTTCTCGGTGTGGGGCCGTTCGCCCGCGAGCAGCAGGTACAGCACGGCCATCCGCACGGAGACGCCGTTCGTGACCTGCTCGAGCACCGTCGAGCGAGGCGAATCGGCGGCTTCGGCGGAGATCTCCAGACCCCGGTTCATCGGACCGGGATGCATGACAATGCTATCGGGCGGCAGGGCTGCCAGGCGTCGCGCGTCGAGGCCGTAGCGGCGCGAATACTCCCGTTCAGTGGGGAAATACGCGGCCGACATGCGCTCGAGCTGGATGCGGAGCATCATCAGCGCGTCGGGTCCCGCCGCGATCGCGTGATCGAGGTCGTAATCGACCTCGATGGGCCAGCCGCGGACGTCCTGCGGAACGAGGGTTGGCGGGGCGACCAGAGTCACGTGCGCCCCGAGCGTGTGCAGCAGCCAGACGTTCGACCGGGCGACGCGCGAGTGCAGCACGTCGCCGACGATCGTGACCCGGATGCCGTCGAGCCCGCGGCCGCGGCTGTCGTCGCCGAACAGACGCTTGCGGATCGTGAAGGCGTCGAGGAGCGCTTGCGTCGGGTGCTCGTGCGTGCCGTCTCCCGCGTTGACGACGCCCGCGGTGATCCAGCCGCTGGTGGCGAGGGTGCGCGGGGCACCGGAGGCTCCGTGGCGGATGACGACGGCATCCGCCCCCATCGCCTGGAGGGTCTGCGCGGTGTCCTGCAGCGACTCGCCCTTGCTGACGCTCGAGCCCTTCGCCGAGAAGTTGATGACGTCGGCGGAGAGGCGCTTGGCTGCGGCTTCGAACGAGATGCGCGTGCGCGTGGAGTCCTCGAAGAAGAGGTTGACCACGGTCTTGCCGCGCAGCGTCGGGAGCTTCTTGACCTCGCGGCGCTGGGTGTCGGCCATGTCCTCGGCGACGTCGAGGATCTCGATGGCGTCGGCGCGGGAGAGGTGCTGGGTGTCGAGGAGGTGCCTCATGACTCGATCGTCACCTCCTCGACGCCGTCGATCTCGGCGAGGCGCACGTTGACGCGCTCGTCGCGGGAACTGGGAAGGTTCTTCCCCACGAAGTCGGGGCGGATCGGCAGCTCGCGGTGGCCGCGGTCGATGAGCGTCGCGAGCCGCACCGCTGCGGGGCGCCCGATGTCCTGCAGGGCGTCGAGGGCGGCGCGGATGCTGCGACCCGAGAACAGCACGTCGTCGACCAGCACCACGGTCTTGCCGTCGATGCCGCCCGCGGGGATCTCGGTCTTGCGCGGTGCCCGCGTGGGGTTGCGGTGCAGATCGTCGCGGTACATCGTCACGTCGAGCGAGCCGACCGTAACGGGCGCTCCCCCGAAGTCGCTGACCAGCGGGCCGATCCTGTTCGCGAGCGTGACGCCGCGGGTCGGGATGCCGAGGAGGACGAGTCCTTCCGGTCCCTTGTTGGACTCCAGGATCTCGTGCGAGATGCGCGTCAAAGCGCGGGCGATGTCGGCATCGTGCATGACGGTGCGCGTATTCATCCGCTGCTCCCTTCTCCGCCTCACGGGACGGGGTTAAAGGTTGCTGTGGTTCGTCGTCCAGCTTAGGGGGTGGATGCCCGCGTGTTGCGTGGATCCGGTGTGTGCCGAGTGTTCGGTTCGGCATCCGGATGCAAACGCATAAACGCTGTTCGCGACCATAAACGCGGTGTGCACGTGTTTCCGAGCGCGGAGAGCGTTTATGCGTCGACGGGCCCGCGGCGCCGCCCAATCACCGGAGCGCGACGTGCGGAATACGGATGCCGGGGACTCAGCCCGCGGCGACCTCCGCGGCCTCGGCGGCGCGGCGTTCCCCGCTCGGCGTAGAGCGGATCGGGTGCCCCGTCGTCGTCAGGCACCGACCCGAGGCCAGGTCCCACTTCCAGTCGTGCAGCGAGCACGTCAGCACGCCGTCCTCGATCTTGCCGGTCTTGGTGAGGTCGGCGCGCAGGTGCGGGCAGCGACGCTGCACGGTCCAGCCGTCGATCTCGGCATCCTCGGTCTGGTCGGACTGCTCGGCGTACCAGTTCTCGACGTACTCGATGCGATCACGCGAGAGGCACTTGAGGAACGTCGTGAGGAACTCGTTGAACTTGCCCGAGCGACCGACCTCGAACTGCATCGACAGGAAGATCGAGTTCGACCAGTCGATCTCGTGATCGCGGATGTTCGTCGACACGAGGTCGGCGGGGATCGTGTACCAGTAGATGCACTCCTCCCCCGCATACTCACGCAGCTTCGCCTTGGGGAAGTCCACGACCATGTCGAGCTCGCCGATGCGGAAGCGCACCATCCCGCCCACGCCGTTGCGGATCGTGCGGGCGCGGCGCAGCAGCGGCTCCCACCACTCCTTCAGGGCCGCGAGCATCTCCGCCGGCGGGATGATCTCGGCACGGGATGCCTCTTCCGCCTGGATCTCGGCCTGACGGCTGTCGCGCTGTTCGGCGAGGTAGTCCCACTTGTCGCCGAAGATGCGCTCGATCTCTTCGTCGGTGTACAGCGTCTGGGTGACGGTGACATCGGAGCCCTGCACCTCGACCTCGGTACCCGGCAGGAAGAGGTACCCCTTCTGATCGGGTCGCTGCTCCTTCATGTGGGCGAGGAACTCGCGCTGATCGGTGAAGATCGAGTCGTTCTCGAGGCCCGTGCCGTTGTAGCGGAACAGCGCCTCGCGCAGGAACATCGGCGGACCGGCCATGGGGAAGACGTGCTCGGCATCCACCTTCTCGATGTAGTACATCGCGCGCTTGTTCTGCGCGTCGCGCTTGAGCTGCGCGAAGTTCTGCTTGGCATCCTGCGGCAGGTCGTAGACCATGGGCCACCAGATCGCGCCCGAGACCTGGGTGAAGTACGCGTCGGGCTTGCCGAAGTCGAATAGCTTCTCGAGGTCGAGCGGGTGCGAGTCGTTCTGATTGAGGATGGATGCCGTGCCGTCGTCGAGCGAGAGCGACGAGTCGCCGATCGGGCCGTCCGAGGGGGCCCGAAGCGGGGTGACCATGAGCTTCAGGTCACCGAACTGCAGTGGAACACCCGCTTCGGTGCGAACGAGGTCCGTGTAGCCGAGGGCGATGAGGTCTTGCTCGAGATCGTCGGTCGGGTACTCGGGAAGGAGCACCTTGACGTCCTTCGGCACGTAACGCTCGAGCATCGCGGGGTCGAAGTGGTCGCGGTGGCGGTGCGAGATGTACAGGAAGTCCGCTTTGCCGAACCGCTCCCAGTCGAGCGCGCGGTTGTCAGGGAACGGGAACCACGAGCCGAAGAAGCTCGGACCGATGACGGGGTCGCAGAGGATGCTGCCGCCCGCCGTCTCGATGAACATTCCCGCGTGGCCGAGGCCGGTGATTCTCATGTCGCTCCTGTGTCGTGGACGGAACCTGACGAGTCTACGCGGGGCCGGCTGGAAGGCCGTGGGGAGTCGCGGCGGTTCGAGCGACCAATGGATGCCGCGGACTCGCCGCCGCGGATCGATCGCGGGTCAGCGGTGCGCGCGGCGCCGCATCGCGTCTGTTCGGTGCGCTCGTCTCACGGCCCCAGCAGCCCCCGGATGTCCGACGCGTCGAGGGAAGCGGCGAACGCCTCCCCCTCGTCGATGACCGTGTCGAACAGTGCGGCCTTCCGGCGCTGGAGGGCGAGCACCTTCTCTTCGATCGTGCCGGCCGCGATCAGCCGGTAGACGAACACGCTCTTGTCCTGGCCGATGCGGTGCGCGCGGTCGATCGCCTGCGCCTCGGCCGCGGGGTTCCACCACGGGTCGAGCACGAAAACGTACTCGGCCTCGGTCAAGGTCAGGCCGAAGCCGCCGGCCTTCAGACTGATGAGGAACACGGGCGCCTCCCCCGCGCGGAAGCCCGCGACCACGTCACCGCGCCGGGCGGTGCTCCCGTCGAGGTAAGCGTAGGCGAGGCCCGCGGCATCCAATCTCTCGGCGGCCATGTCGAGGAAGGACGTGAACTGGCTGAAGACGAGCGCGCGGTGCCCCTCCGCGGCGACCTCGACGAGTCGCTCGAGCAGCACGTCGAGCTTCGCCGATCCCAGGTGCGCGTCGCGATCGTCGACGAGACCGGGGGCGAGCGCGAGCATGCGCAGCAGCGTCAGCGAACGGAACACGATGAAGCGCTGCCGATCGAGGTCGTCGAGCAGCCCGAGCACTTTCTGACGCTCGCGCTGCAGCACGCGGTCGTACAGCGCGCGGTGGGCCGGGCCGAGCGGCACGGCGATCTCCTGCTCCTGCTTCGGCGGGAGATCGGATGCCACCACGTCCTTGGTGCGGCGGAGGAGGAACGGCCGCACCCGGCGCCGAAGCCGCTCGAGGGTCTTCTCGCGATGCTCCCCGGCTGCCGCGGCAGAGAGGGCCGTGGGCGCGTCCGACGGCAGCTGCTCGATCGCGCGCGTGTAGTCCTCGCGGAATTGTCGGATCGAGGGGAACAATCCAGGAGCCGTCAACCCGAGGAGGGCCCACAGATCGTCGAGCCCGTTCTCGATCGGGGTGCCGGTGGCCGCGAACACCGCGTCGGTGCGCAGGGCGGCGATCGCGCGATGGATACGCGTCGCCGGATTCTTGACGAACTGCGCCTCGTCGAGCACCACCCCCGACCAGTGCGGTGCGGCGAACTCGTCGGCATCCGTCCGAACGACGCCGTAGGACGCGACGACGACGTCGGCGTCGGCCGCGATCTCGTCGATGAGGCGGTCACGGCGCACCGCGGTCGCCTCGACGACCGCGACCCGCAGGCCGGGGGCGAAACGTGCGGCTTCGTCGCGCCAGGTCGGCAGCACCGACGTCGGCGCGACGACGAGCCACGGTCGCGCGTCGCCGCGGGTGCGGCTGTGGGCGATGACCGCGAGCAGCTGCAGCGTCTTTCCGAGGCCCATGTCGTCGGCCAGGATGCCGCCGAGCCGGTGGGCGTGCAGGAGCGCCAGCCACGACAACCCCTCGCGCTGGTACGGGCGCAACTCCGCTCGGAATCCGGGCGGTGTGGACACTCGCGGTACCTCGGTGACGTCACGGAGCGCTCGCGCCAGCTGCCGCCACTCGACCGCAGCCTCGGACTGGTCGGCGAGGTCTTCGAACTCGGCCCACAGGGCGAGGTGGGTGCGGGGCAGGCGCGGCCCGGTCTCCCACTCGTCGAGCGCCGCGGCCTCCTCGAGCAGCTCTCGAAGCCTCTGCAGAGCCGGGTGCGTGAGCGAGAACCAGGCACCGTCCGACAGCTTGATGCGCGTGCGCCCCCGTGAGAGGGCGCTGAAGAGCACGCCGAAGGGGATGAGACGGCCGTCGATCGTCACGACGATGCCGAGGTCGAGCCAGTCGCGGTCGAGTGACTCCACCGCGGTGATGCGCAGGGACGGATCCCCCCGCAGCTCGCGGAAGGTCGGCTGCGTGCCCCGAGTGCGCACCCGCACCTCGTCGACCACGTCGAGAGCGGGCAGCACGCGGGAACCGAAGACCGCGGCGTCCGCGTCGCGCAGGAGAGCCTTCGGCATCAGGGGCAGGTCGGATGCCGCCATCCACGCCGTCTCGAACCGCTCGCCGATCTGCGCCTCGGCGCGCGCGTCGCGCTCGACGTTCTCGCTCTGGTCGTCGTACACGGTTCGGAAGCCGCCCGGATACACCCAGTCGAGCCGGTACTGCACGGCGTCGTCGTCGAGGTACGAGACCTCCACGGTCAGCGTCGGGCGCGCCGGCGGCGGGGGCGGCACTCCGGCGCCGACCGAGAGCGGGGCGCGGAGGGCGAGGCGCGGATACATCTCGGCCACGAACTCCGTCGCTTCGGCGGCGGCGACATCGACGACCCTGCCGCCGATCAGCGCGGGGAGCGGCGACGGAAGGTCGACGGCCGCGAGGACGATCGGCACGGGGTCGCAGTCGACCTCGAACGCGAAGACCCCCGATGTGCCCACGGCGCGGGCATGCGCGGCATCCACGGGACGCCCGTCGATCTCGAGATCGGCCGAGACGCGCAGCGCTCCCCCGCCGACCGCGTCGAGCGCCACGCGCGCCGTCGCCGTGCGTGCGAGGCGCACCGTCTGCTGCGCGTGCATCGCGACGATCCGGATGCCAAGCCCCTCGGCCGCCGCCAGGTGCGGCCACAGCAGGGGCGAGTCGACGGCATCGAGGGCGATCGTGTCGCCGGAGGGAGCGAACGGTCCGGCGGTGCGAAGGGCCTGAGAGAGGGCGTGGAGCTCGGCGAACCACCGCACGTGCGCGGGGTCGAAGCGCGTGGTGGATCGACGCACGGCATCCCACGTGGCATCCGCTCGGATCCACGCCTCGCGCGCGCCTCGCACGAGGGGACGCGCGACGAGCTGCAGATCGTCGCGGCGGCGCGCGAGCATGCGCGGGGTCACCGGCACCACCGCCCGCGCCTCCCACCGCGCGGGGTCGTAGGCCTCGCGCTGGCGCAGCTCGACGCCGAGGGCGAGCGGCTCGTAGGCGGCCGGCTTGCCCCCGGGGAGGAGGTCGCGCCAGGTGGTCACGGGAGCATCCTGCCCGAGGCTTCCGACATCGCCGGCCGTGCGAGCGGGCTCGCGGGGGTTCCGGA
>NZ_JARHXC010000282.1:0-3539 GCF_029222405.1 Microbacterium sp. Kw_RZR3
GTGAAGACGACCTCGACCTCGACGGGGCTGTCCAGCGGCAGGACGGGAACACCGACGGCGGAGCGTGCGTGGACCCCGGCATCGCCGAAGACCTCGCCCAGGAACTCGCTCGCGCCGTTTATGACGCCGGGCTGCCCGGTGAATTCGGGGACGGATGCCACGAACCCGGTGAGCTTGAGCACGCCCGTCAGCTTGTCGACACCGCCGGCGACGGCCGCCGCCGCCGCGAGGGCGTTGAGCGCGCACTGGCGCGCGTAGGTCTTGGCATCCGCGGGGCTCACGAGACCCTCGGACTCGCCGACCTTGCCCGTTTCGGGCAGGGCGCCCTGCACCATCGGCAGCTGACCGGAGGTGTAGATGAGATCGCCGTGCTGCTTCGCGGGGATGTAGGCCGCGACCGGGGGCACGACCGAGGGGACTTCGACACCCAGCGCGGCGAGGCGCTCCGCGACGCTCACTGCTGACCCTCGAACTGACGCGCCGCGGCCTCGGCTGCCCCGAGGCCCGCGTTGGCCGTGCCACCGCCGGTCGGGCGCTTGAAGTACGCCACGAGCCCGCCTTCGGGGCCGGTGACGACCTGCACGAGCTCCCACCCCTGCTTTCCCCAGTTGTTGAGGATCGCCGCGGTGTTGTGGATCAACAGCGGCGTGGTGAGGTACTCCCACGTGGTCATTCGCAGCTCCCGAAGGTGACTCGGATGCCGCGCACGAGGTGTGCGCGGCCAGGACGCGTACGCGCGCGAGCGCACGCCATCGAGGCATCGCCCAGCAACGTCGCTTAGCATCAACCCTATGCCTGAGAACAAACGAACGGCTAGCGGTGCGCTCGGCGGCATCCTCGGCCTCGTCGGTCTGAGCACGGCCGCCGGTGTTCTGCTGACCGCCGCCGTCACCCCGGCGATCGCCGTGTCAGGTGCCGCTGCCAGCAGCGCCATCACGATCTTCGACAATATGCCGAGCTACCTGCAGCCTGACGCGCTCATGCTGCCCACGACGCTCATGGCCGGCGACCGGGTCCTCGCGAAGTTCTACGACCAGAACCGATCCCCCGTCACGTTCGACCAGGTGAACCCCGTCATGTACGACGCGATCCTCTCCTCCGAGGACCCGCGGTACTACCAGCACGGCGGCGTCGACCTCATCGGCACCACCCGTGCGCTCCTCAGCAACGCCTCGGGCGGCGAGACCCAGGGTGGCTCCTCGATCAGCCAGCAGTACGTCAAGAACGTGCTCGTGCAGCGATGCGAGCGCGACGCCAAAGCGACGGACGGCTCCGACGGCCAGCCCGCGCAGACGCGCGATGAGGCCCTCCAGGCGTGCGCCCTCGAGGCGATCCAGTCCGACGGCGTCGCGGGCTACCAGCGCAAGCTGCAGGAGATGCGGTACGCGATCCAGCTCGAGAAGCAGTACACGAAGGATCAGATCCTCCTCGGGTACCTCAACATCGCGAACTTCGGCGGCGTGACCTACGGCATCGACGCTGCCGCCAAGTACTACTTCAACGTCCCGGCTGCGCAGCTGAACGTGGGCCAGGCCGCCGTCCTCGCGGGCATGGTGCAGAACCCGAACCGCTTCCGCATCGACCGCCCGGAAGGGTCGATCAGCGACGGCGAGACCTCGTGGAACAAGGCGCCGGACGGGTCGATCGACGACGTCGACCAAAGCACCATCCAGGCGCTCTACACACTGCGCGACAACGGTGAGATCACGCAGGAGCAGCTCGTGAACGCCGCCGACGGCTACAGCGAGACCAAGGGTCGCCAGCTGTATGTCCTCAGCCGCATGGAGGCGGACGGCAAGATCACGCACGAGCAATACGTCGCGGCGGCCATCGAGCCGATCACCCCGCAGATCACCGCGACCGACCAGGGCTGCGCGAACTCGGGCGCCCCGTACTTCTGCCAGTACGTCGTCGCGACGATCCTGAACGACCCCGCTTTCGGCGCCACCGTCGACGACCGCGTCGACGCGCTCCGCCAGGACGGTCTCACGATCCAGACCACGCTCGACTGGCGTATTCAGGATGCCGCGCAGACCGCGATGAACGAGAACGCGCCGCAGAGCTTCGACGGAATGAAATTCGGTTCCACCGCGGTCAGCATGGAGGCCAAGACCGGCCGCATCCTCGGCATCGCGCAGAACACGAAGTTCACGCAGGACCCCACGCAGGCGGAATCCGATCCGGCCTACAACTCCATCGTCTTCGCGGGAGACAAGGACACCGGCGGTTCCATCGGCTTCAACGCCGGATCGACCTTCAAGCTCTTCACACTCGTGGACTGGCTGGAGAAGGGCCACTCGCTCAACGAGAACCTCAACGGTCGCCTGCGTCCGGTGCCGAACATGAAGAACTCCTGTTACGGCGACTGGATCAACGGGGGCGGCACCGTCATCAACAACTTCGCGTCCGACCCGGGTTACTACGGCACCCCGATGACCTTCACCAAGAACTCGCTCAATACCGGTTACCTCGCGATGGCCGCGCAGCTCGACCTCTGTGACATCGCCAAGGTCGCCAAGAAGCTCGGCGTCACCCGTGGCGACGGCACCGACATCGAGATGCGGGTCGCCAACAACGTCATCGGCGATGACAACGTCTCTCCGATCGCGATGGCCGGCGCCTACGCGACGGTCGCCAACGGCGGCACCCACTGCCAGCCGAAGGTCATCGACAAGGTGACGGACAGCGACGGTGCCGAGCGTCCGATCCCCGACCGCCAGTGCACGCCCGGTACCCTGACGCCTGAGGTGTCCGCCGCGGCCGCTTACGCTCTGCAGGGGGTCATGACCGGCGGCGGAACCGGACAGTCGGCCAACCCGTTCGACGGAACCGCCCTGATCGGCAAGACCGGTACCCACGAGGGCTGGAACACCTGGATGATCGAGTCTTCGACCAACGTCACCACCGCGGTGTGGGTCGGCAATTGGGAGGGCACCGAGACCCTGTTCGGCAAGTATTGGAACGGGCAACAGCTCTCGAACATGAGGTACACGATCGCCGAGGGCGCTCAGAGCGCCGCGGACGAGTTCTACGGAGGGGACGCTTTCCCGCAGCCGCCGTCGAACCTGACGCGCACGATCCAGCGCGACCTGCCGAACGTGGTGGGCAAGAGCATCGACGACGCCCGATCGACGCTCGAGTCCGCAGGCTTCAGCGTGACCGTGGGCTCCCCCGTCGACTCCGACATGGGCGGCGATCGCGTCGCGGCGCAGAACCCCGGTGGCGGAACGGCGCCCGCGGGATCGACGATCACGATCAGCCCCGGCAACGGCCAGGGTGCCACGGTCCCGGACGTGTCCGGAAACCCCGTCAGCTCCGCCCGGGCCGCTCTGCTCGCCGCAGGCTTCGGGACCGTTTCGATCGGCAGCTGCGAGAAGGACGCGAGCGCGCCCGCCGAGGGCCGCGTGACGGGGACGAACCCCGCCGCGGGCACCGCGACGAACAAGAACACCCCGGTGTCGCTGAGCATCGCCGCGAAGGACTGCCCGTGACCCGTCCCGCAGTGACGGCCGCCCTCGCACCCCTCGGGGTTGCGGGGG
>NZ_JARHXC010000283.1:0-13928 GCF_029222405.1 Microbacterium sp. Kw_RZR3
GTGAGCCGCAGCGTCACGACCTGGAACGGCCGCAGCTCGAGCGCGATGCCGTCTCCCTCGTGGGCGAGGTGGCGCGCACGGGCCATGTCATCTCCGAGCGGACGCTCGAGCAGGTCGACCTCGTCGACGGATGCCACGGCGAACCCCGGGACGAGGATCGTCGTCGCGCGCCGCCCGAGGGCTTCGTACACGCGCACGATCACATCTCCCGAGCGGTCGTCGGCGAGCTTGACCGCCTCGATGCGCACGCCCTCGTCCGTCGAGCGGAGCACGCTCCACGGCTCCACGGTTCCGTCGATGGCGGGACGGCGCAGCGGAAGATTCTGTTCGTAGCCCGATGCCACGACCGCGGCGATGTCCGCACCGGGGTGCACCGCGTACGCGAACGTGTGGTGCCCGGCATCCTGGATCGGGTCGGGAGAGTTCGCCGCCCGCACGAGGCTCAGGCGCACCTCGGTCTCGACCTCGCCCGAGGCGCCCACCGTGCGGGTGATGTCGTGGCCGTAGGTCGCGTCGTTGGTGACACCGATGCCGTAACCGGGCTCCTCGACGTGCACCCAACGGTGGGCCATGACCTCGAACTTCGCGTCTTCCCATGACGTGTTCTGGTGGGTGGCGCGGCGCACGTGGCCGTACTGGATCTCGGCGCTGTGGTGATGGGCGTGCACGACGAAAGGCAGCGAGGCCTTCAGCAGCTTCTCGCGCTCGTTCCAGTCGAGGTCGACGCCGAAGTGCACGCGCACGTCGTCGGCGTGCACCGCGATGGTCTGCGTCAGGTGCGACGTGCCGAACGAGCGGGTCACGACGACCCGCGCCCGCAGGTCGCCGTCGACGATCAGCTCGATCGCGTCCGCGGCATCCAGGTCGTCGTAGGTGTGACGGTAGTGGGCGTCGATGTCCCAGGCGTCCCACGCGTTCGGCAGATCCTGATGCAGCCGGAGCATGTTGGCCACACGGCCTTCCGGCACGAGCTCGCGGTTCTCGGCGAGGTCGACGATCGATGTGACGAGGCCGCGGGTGTCGACCGTGACGCGCACCAGCCCGTTCTCGAGCACGATGTCGTCGCCCTCGCGCCGCGCGGTCACCGGGTGAGTCGGAGCGACGGGAACGAGGGATGCCACGCCCAGCGCCGGCGTCTCGACCAGCGCGAGCGGGGTGCCGTCGGCATCCATCGCCAAGGACCGACGCGCGTGGTCGGCGGAGTTCACGACCGCGGCCGACAGGCCCGCGGCCTTCAGAGCCTCGGCGATCGAGTGGTCGAGCTCGGCGAGAGCTGCGGCGTAGTCCTCTTCGTTCTGCTCGTGCACCCACTGGATCGACGAGCCGGGCAGGATGTCGTGGAACTGCTGCAGCAGCACCCCCTGCCAGAGCCGGTCGAGCGCGTCGTAGGGGTACTCGGCCCCCTTCAGGGCCGCGGCGGTCCACCACAGCTCGGCCTCGCGAAGACGGTGCTCGGCCTCGCGGTTGCCGCGCTTCTCGCGAGCGTGCGAGGTGAAGGTGCCGCGGTGCAGCTCGAGGTACAGCTCGCCCACCCACACGGGGGCGTCGGGGTACTCGGCCTGCGCCTGCGCGAAGAAGTCGTCGGGGTGCTCGATCTCCACGCGGGGCGAGCCCTCGAGCGACTCGACGCGGCGCTGGCGCTCCATCATCTCGCGGATGGGTCCGCCGCCGCCGTCGCCGTAGCCGAAGGGCACGAGCGAGGTGGTCGCACGGCCCTTGTCGCGGAACTGGCGCACGGCGTGGTGCAGCTCCTCGCCCTCGAGGGTGGAGTTGTACGTGTCGATCGGGGGGAAGTGCGTGAAGATGCGCGAGCCGTCGATGCCCTCCCACCAGAAGGTGTGGTGGGGGAACTTGTTGGTCTGGCTCCACGAGATCTTCTGCGTGAGGAACCAGTCGAGCCCCGCGAGCTTCGCGATCTGCGGGAACGCGGCGGTGTAGCCGAACGAGTCGGGCAGCCAGATGCCGTGCGTCTCGACGTCGAGCTCGTCGCGGAAGAAGCGCATGCCCTGCGTGATCTGGCGGACCATCGCCTCACCGCCGGGCAGGTTGCCGTCGGGCTCGACCCACTGCGAGCCGACGACGATCCACTGACCCTTGGCGATCGCGGCCTTGATGCCCTCCCACACGTGCGGGTAGCGCTCCTTGACCCACGCGTACTGCTGGGCCGACGAGGCGGCGAAGCGGAAGTCGGGGTACTGCTCGGCGAGCGCCAGCACGTTCGAGAAGGTGCGCGCGGTCTTGCGCTTGGTCTCGCGGATGGGCCAGAGCCACGCGGTGTCGATGTGGGCGTGACCGATGCCCGACAGGCGGTGGGCGGATGCCGACGCGGGGCGCGAGAGGACGTCGACGAGCTCGGCGCGGGCGGCCGCTGCGGTGCCGACGATGTCGTCGAGGCGCAACACGTTCAGCGCCCGCTCGAGCGCGCGGAGTACCTCGTGCCGGCGCGGCTCGGTCTCGGGCAGCTCCTTGAGCAGCTGGTACAGCACCTCGACGTCGAACTGCAACGCCCACACCTCGGGCTCGAACACGGCGAGCTCGGCGGTGCGGAAGGTGTAGATCGGCGTCTCGGGAGCGGTCTTCTTGGAGCCGTAGACGGTCGGCACGAAGTCGTTCTTCAGGATGTCGGGGTTCGCGGCCGCCTCGACGAAGAAGTGGACGGGCTCCCCACCGGCGGCCTCGTCGGCCAGGCGCACGTAGTGGTTGCGCGGGTGGATGCCCTTGACCTGCACACCGTCGGGGGTGTGCACGAGCGCCTCGGCCTGGTTGCCGGGCCAGTCGCCCTGGAAGCCGGGGTCGAGCAGCAGCTCGACCGTGCGGCCGGCCCAGTCGGTGGGGATCTGACCGGTGACCTCGAACCACCACGTCGACCAGGCGCGACCCCAGCTGTCGCCGACGGCGAACGGCGTGTAGTCGGCGGCGAGGGCCTCGGATGCCGGGACGGGCTCGTCCGGGACCATCCAAGCGGCGAGGGTCACGGGCACGCGGGCCGAGTAGACGGCGGGAACGATGCGCTCGGTGAGAACGCGGTGGATGCGCTCTTCGACGAGCGTGAGGTTCTGGTGCACGGTGTCTCCGGTTTCGGGCTACGCGGGGTGAGGGTCGCGAGGTGGGAACCGCGCGAGGGGTGGTGCGGGGGTGCGGCACGATTCGGGCGGTGCCGCACCCCCGGGTTCAGCGGAGGTACGAGAGGTCGGCGAAGCTGGAGCTGGCATCTTCCAGCAACGCCCGCGCGACGCGCACCGAGTCGATCAGGGGGTGGTGCGCCAGGGCGCGCAGCGCCGCGGCGCGCGAGCCGCTCAGGGCCGCCTCGATCGTCTGGCGCTCGACGTACTTCACCGTCGTGATCAAGCCCTGCCCGAAGGCGGGGACCGTCGCGCTCTCGACCGGGCGCGGCCCCTCCGCGCCGACGATGCAGGGCACCTCGACGACGGCCTCGCTGTCGAGACCCGCGAGTACTCCGCCGCCGGGCACGTTGAGGATGAGCCGGGCCGACTGGTCGTAGGCGATCGCGCGCATGAGCGCGATCGCGACGTTCTCGTAGCCGCCCGAGACGAGGTCTTCCTCGTCGCGGTCGCCCATGCCCGCGGAGTCGCGGTTGGTCGCCATGTAGGTGACCTCGCGCTCGTGGCGGCAGGCCTCCCACGCGGCGTGCGGACGCGGGGCGGTCGCCGCCTCGTCCCAGAAACCGGCCTGCTGGTCGAGCAGGTAGCGCCCGCGCGTGGTCGCGGCGTACTGATCGGCCTGCAGCACGTCACGGCGGTAGGAGTAGTAGTGCAGGTACTCGTTGGGCAGGGCCCCGAGCGTGCGGATCCAGTCGGCGCCGAACAACGCCCCCTCTTCGAACGACTCGATGCGCTCGGGGGAGGCGAGGAGCTCCGGCAGCAGGTCGACGCCATCGCGACGAAGCGCGGTGAGCCAGCCGAGGTGGTTCAGACCGGCGTACTCGATCTCGACATCGGCGGAGTCTCGGATGCCGAGGGCCCCGAGCGCGCGGCGGGCGAGGCCGATCGGCGAGTCGCAGATACCGATGACGCGCTTCCCCAGCACACGGCCCATCGCTTCGGTGACGACACCCGCGGGGTTGGTGAAGTTGATGACCCAGGCGTCGGGTGCGACCCGCTGGATGAGCTCGGCGAGCTGCATCGCGACCGGGAGTGTGCGAAGCGCATAGGAGATCCCGCCGAAGCCGACGGTCTCCTGCCCGATGACCCCGTGCGACAGACCGATACGCTCGTCGGTCGCTCGACCGGCCATGCCGCCGACGCGGATTGCGGAGAACACGAAGTCGGCCCCGCGCAGACCCTCCTCGGCATCCGTGTGCACGCTCACGCGCGGCGCGTCGGGGAACTCCCGCGCCTGGTCCTCGAGGATGCGGGCCATCGTGCGCAGGCGCACTCCGTCGGTGTCGATGAGAGCGACCTCGTCGACACGACCCGGGTCGCGGTCGAGCAGGAGGGCGCGGTACACGAGGGGGGTGCGGAAGCCTCCGCCACCGATCATCGCAAGCTTCATGCAGTCACAATCTCGACATTCCGTCGGCCCAGGGACTCGACGATCGGGCCCTCGAGCGGCGCATCGGTGATGAGCCGCCGCAGGGCGAGGGGGAGGGCGATACGCCCGGCACCGCTGCCGGGGAACTTGCTGTGGTCGGCGAGCACCGTCGCCGCGTCGCACGCGGCGAGCATGGCCTGCTTGATCGGCACCTGAGCGAGGGTGGTGTCGCGCAGGTCTCCCTCGGGCGACATGCCACTGACGCCGAGGAAGGCGTGGTCAGCGCGGATGAGGCGCAGCGACTCCGTCGTCAGGTGGCCGGCGACGCTGCGGTACACCGGGTCGTAGTCGCCGGGCAGCAGCACGAGGTGCGTCTCTCGCTCGTCGCGCAGCACATCGTAGATCGCGAGGTTGTTCGTGATCACCGTGACCGCGCGGCCTCGGAGGAGGCGCGCGAGCTGGAGTGTGGTCGTACCGACGTCGAGGATCACCGCCTGCCCGTCGCGCACCGTGTCGGCTGCGGCACGCGCGATGCGCTCCTTGCCGTCGCGGTTGACCGGCTCCACCGTGGCGAAAGGCGCATCGCCCTCCCCCATCACGGCGCCGCCGTGCGTGCGGCGTAGGAGCCCCGCGTCGTCGAGGCGCTGCAGATCGCGGCGGATCGTGGCGATGCTCGAACCGGTGGCCTCGGCGAGCTCCGCCACCGTCGCCGCGCGGGCGGAACGGAGGTGTTGGAGGATCTCGCGGTCTCTGACGTCTTTCATGATGCGATCACCTTATCGCTCAAAATCGCTCAGTAACAAAATATTTACACGCAAAAGTTTGCGCGTTCCTGAGCGACGAATGCTATAAACGGTGAAACGCCCCGGTCGTCGCCGAAGAGAGGAGGGGCCGATGAGCTCACATCTCGGTTCCCCTGCGCCCCGCCTGTTGGCCGCCGGTCAGCTGTTCCTCGACGTCGTCTTCGCCGAGCTCGACGGCGCTCCGCGCCTGGGCGAAGAGCACTGGACACCCGCTTTCGGCTGGGGTCCCGGCGGCATCGCGAACTACGCGATCGCCGCCGCGCGCCTGGGCGTGTCCACCGCGATCTCGGCCGACGTCGGCACCGACGCCTTCTCCCGCCTCGTGCGCGACCGCCTCGCCGACGAGGGCATCGTCGCCGCCCTGCGCGAGCGCGACGACTGGAACCTCCCCGTCACGGCGGCCCTCGGGTACCGCGGTGACCGCGCCCTCGTCACCGGCGGACACCCGGCGGCACCCCTGGCATCCCTCTTGCGTACCGCCCCCGTCACGCCCGTCGCCGCCGTGCACATCGATGCGTCGGTCGCCGAATGGGTACGGGGTCGCGCGAACGAGGGTACGAAGGTCTTCGCCGACATCGGCTGGGACGCCGACGAGAACTGGGACGCCTCGGTGCTCTCGGTGCTCGACGGATGCCACGCCTTCCTCCCCAACGAGGGAGAGGCCCGTGCTTACACGCGTCACGACGACGCCCGCGCAGCGGCTCGCGCTCTCGCCGAGCGCGTCCCGCTCTGCGTGGTCACTCGCGGCGGTCACGGCGCGATCGCCGTGGACTCCGCCGCCGGCGAAGAAGTCGAGGTCGGCGCCGTCGTCATCGATTTCGTCGATGCGACCGGCGCCGGTGACGTCTTCGGTGGTGCCATCGCCGCGGCCGAGCTGACCGGCTGGTCGCTGCGCGAACGCGTCGACTTCGCGACCCTGGTCGCCGCGGTGAGCGTGTCGCGCCCCGGCGGCGCTGCGGCCGCCCCGCGACTCGACGAACTGGTCCCCTGGCTCGACAGGAACCCCGGAGCCGCCGACCCTGCGCGCTTCGCCTACCTCCGCGAAGCGCTGCACAACGGCGCCTCCCCCTTCGACGCCGTCTCGGCGTCCCGCCCCTGAACCTGCACCTCCACCGCACCCGAATCAAGGAGTGAACCACCCATGATGACCCTCACCCCGCGCCGCCGACGCGCGCTCGGCACCGTCGCCGTCGCCGTCAGCGCCGCCGTCTCCCTCTCCGCCTGCTCCGGCGGCACCAGCGGATCGTCCGACGGCCCGATGACACTCTGGACCTGGCCCGGCGGTCTCGGCGAGAGCGTCGTCGACGCCGCCAAGACGCAGTTCCCCGACGCGAAGCTCGAGGTCACCACGATCGGCGACGACGTCAAGCAGAAGCTCGTCACCGTCTTCACCGGCCGCAGTGGCATCCCCTCGATCACGGGGATCAAGGGCGAGGACATGCCCTACTTCCTGCAGCAGGCCGACCTCTTCACTGACCTGAAGACCCTCGGCATCGACGACAAGCTCGCCGACTTCCCCGCTTGGAAGCTCGCCGAGGCGACCACCGCCGACGGCAAGCTGATCGGCCTCCCCACCGACATCGGTCCGACCGCGCTCTATTACCGCACCGACGTGCTCGCCGCGGCGGGCCTGCCGACCGACCCGGCCGAGGTCGCCGCCGCGACGAAGACGTGGGACGACTACTTCGCCTTCGGCGAGAAGCTCAAGGCCGCGACCGGCGCCTACCTCGAGGTGTCGATGGAGGATGTCTTCACCAAGGTCATGGGTCAGGGTGAGACGCACTTCGTCTCGCAGGACGGCGAGTTCCTCGGCGAGAGCGCCCAGGTCAAGAAGGCGTGGGACACCGCGGTCGAAGCGAACCAGCGGGGCCTCGTCGCCGGCATCCAGGACGGCAGCCCCGACTGGGCTGCCGCGGTCAACAACGGCTCGCTGCCGACCCTGCTCGGCGCGGCCTGGTACCAGGGCGACCTGAAGAGCAACGCCCCCGACACCTCGGGGAAGTGGAACGTCACCGCGATGCCCGGCGGTCCCGCCAACATCGGCGGCTCGTTCCTGACCATCCCTGCCTCCACCGGCAACAAGGAGGAGGCGCTGAAGATCGTCGACTTCCTCCTGAGCCCTGAGAACCAGGCCACCACCTACACCGAGGTGGGCAACTTCCCGTCCTCCACGGCCGCCCTCTCACAGCCCGCCCTGCAGGAGCCGGATGCGTTCTTCGGCGGTCAGATCACCACCGACGTCTTCAAGTCGGCCTCGGAGAACATGCCGATCAGCTACACCAGCCCCATCGACAACGAGGTGGCGGCTCCCTTCATCACGGAGCTGACCAACGTGCAGTCGCAGGGCAAGGACCCGAAGCAGGCCTGGACCGACGCCCTCGCCGCTGCCAAGCAGGTGTGGGAGCGCTCTAAGTGACATCCGCCACGCGCGTCATGACGGCCTCGGGGGTGCGCCCCAGCGCGCGCCCCCGGGGCCGGGGCCTCATCCGGCACTGGCCGATGTACGTGGCCATCGCGCCCTTCTTCCTGCTGTTCCTCGGCTTCGGCCTCTTCCCGACCGCGTACTCGCTCGTGCTGTCGTTCCAGGACTGGAACGGCCTGGGGGCGGCCAAGTGGACGGGCATCGACAACTACACGCGCCTGTTCACCGACCCCACATTCTGGCTCTCGGTGCGCAACACGTTCGTCATCTTCGTTCTGTCGACCTTCCCGATGCTCGCCATCGCGATCGCCGTCGCCGCCATGCTGAACAACGCCGTGCGTTTCAGCACGGCCTTCCGCATCGCCTACTTCGTGCCGAACATCACCTCGGTCGTGGCGATGGCCGTGTTGTTCGGCTCGATCTTCGGCGAGAACTTCGGCCTCGCCAACTCCTTCCTGCACGCCGTGGGGCTCCCCGGGGTGCAATGGTTGTCGACGCCCTTCGGCATCCAACTCACGATCTCGATCCTGATCACGTACCAGTGGACCGGGTACAACGCGATCATCTTCCTCGCCGGCATGCAGTCGATCGGCGGCGAGGTGTACGAGGCCGCCAAGCTCGACGGCGCCGGCCCCATCCGCAGCTTCTTCTCGATCACGCTGCCGCTGTTGCGACCCACGATCATCTTCGTGCTCGTCGTCTCGACCGTCACGGGCATGCAAAGCTTCACCGAGGCGCAGGTGCTCACCGCGAGCTCCAGCACGACGAACCCGAACAGCGGCGGAGCGGGCCAGGGCGGTCTGACCATGGTCCTGTACTTCTACCAGCAGGCCTTCAGCTACAACCGCTTCGGCTACGGCGCCGCGATCGCGTGGGGCGTGTTCCTCATCGTCGTGATCTTCACCATCATCAGCTGGCGCTTCACCGCCGGCAAGAAGGAAGACCAGGCCCGCGCATGACCGTCACCACGCCTCCGCCCGCCACGATCACCGAACACATCACCACCTCCGGTGTGCCGCTGCGTCGTCGCCGCAAGGTGACCCCCGGCCGGGTGCTGCTGTACGGCGTGCTCAGCGCGGGCGCCTTCATCTCGCTCTTCCCGCTGTACTGGCTGGTCGTCATGGCCAGCAACTCCACGAGCGACATCTACACGACCCCGCCGACCTTCGTCCCCGGGCCTCGGCTGTTCGACAACATCGGCGCGGTGTTCTCGCGCATCGACTTCGCGGGGTCACTGCTCAACACGGTGATCGTCGCGTGCAGCGTGACCTTCCTCGTGCTGGTGTTCGACTCGCTCGCCGCCTTCGCGTTCGCGAAGTTCGAGTTCCCGCTGCGCCGCACGCTCTTCACGATCACGCTCGTGACGTTCATGCTCCCGATGCAGCTCGCGGTCATCCCGCAGTTCATCACCATGACCAACCTCGGCTGGGTCGGCCAGCTGCAGGCGTTGGTCGTCCCCGCCGCGGCCAACGCGTTCGGCATCTTCTGGCTGCGCCAATACATGGTGTCGTCGATCCCGGATGAGTTGATGGATGCCAGCGTGCTCGACGGCGCGGGCTTCTTCCGCCAGTGGTTCACGGTGTGCCTGCCCCTCATCCGCCCCGGTCTCGGCTTTCTCGGGATCTTCACCTTCATCGCCGCGTGGAACGACTACCTGTGGCCGCTCGTCGTGCTCACGAACCCCAACCAGGTCACGCTGCAGGTCGCGATGGCCCAGCTGAACACCGCCTTCGGCCAGGACTACGGCATGGTCATGGCCGGCGCCCTGCTCGCGGTGCTGCCGCTGCTGATCGTCTTCCTCATCGGTGCGCGTCAGTTCATCGGCGACATCGCGAAGGGCGCCATCAAGTGAGCGCACAGACACTGGCCCTCGCGCCGGTCTCGCCGACCACGCGCGTCATCTCCTGCGCGACCGACGAGATCGGCGAGGTCGCCGCCGACCTCGTCGCGACCGTCGCGCCCGACGGCGTGCTGGGGGTGGCCACCGGCTCCTCGCCGCTCGCGCTGTACGCCGCGCTCATACGCCGTCGCGAGAGGTCCCTGAGCCTGTCGAACGCCCCAGACCTCGGTCCGCACGAGAGGTCCCTGAGCCTGTCGAAGGGACCGGCCGCCACCGAGGGCTTCGCCACCGAACACCTCCGCCTCTTCGCCCTCGACGAGTACGTCGGCCTCGACGCCGCCGACCCCCGCTCGTACGCGGCCTACGTGCGCTCGGTCATCGCCGAACCCCTCGGCATCCCATCCCAGAACGTCCGTGTGCCCAGCGGCGCCACCGCCGCCGACGCCGACGCGTACGAACGCGCCATCGCCGAGGCGGGCGGCGTCGACCTGCAGATCGTCGGCATCGGCCGCAACGGTCACATCGGCTTCAACGAGCCCGGTTCGGATGCCGAGACCCGCACGCGCGTGGTCGCGCTCGACGAGAGCACGCGACGCGCCAATGCCGAGCACTTCGGCGGCGATCTCTCCCTCGTGCCGACGCACGCGATGACCCAGGGTGTGGCGACGATCCTGTCGGCCCGCCGTATCGTGCTGGTGGCCTCCGGCCGCGCGAAGGCCCGCGCCCTCCGCGCGGCCCTCACCGGCCCCGTCAGCGCCGACAACCCCGCCTCCTTCCTGCAACGGCATCCCGACGTCACCGTCGTGGCCGACCCCGACGCTCTCTCAGAGGATCGATGACCCACCTCGGCGACCCCTCCCCCGGTTCCGCTTCCCGCCTGGCCCCTCGCGCATGGCTGCGCACCGACGCCCCCGCACAGAGCCTCGACGGCGACTGGGCGTTCCGCCTGCACCCCGAAGACCCCGCTGACGACATCGACGGTCCACCGCCGTTCGCCGCGGTCGACGCCGACGTATCGTCGTGGGCGAGCATTCCCGTTCCCTCGCACTGGGGTCTGCACGGCCATGGCCACCCCACCTACACGAACATCCGGTACCCGTTCCCGCTCGACCCGCCGCACGTGCCCGACGCCAACCCCACCGGAGATCACCGGCGCGTGTTCGAGTGGCATCCGTCGTTCTGCCCGGGCGGGCGCACGCTGCTGCGGTTCGAGGGCGTCGAGTCGCTCGCGACCGTGTGGCTGAACGGCACCGAGATCGGGTGGTTCACCGGCAGCCGCCTGATGACCGAGTTCGACATCACCGACCATCTCGTCGACGGCGAGAACGTGCTCGCCGTGCGCGTGCACCAGTGGTCGGCTGCGAGCTATCTCGAAGATCAGGATCAGTGGTGGCTCCCGGGCATCTTCCGCAGCGTGTCGCTGCAGGGGCGTCCCGCGAACGGACTCGACGACGTGTTCGTGCGGGGCGACCGCGACCCCGCGACGGGAGCCGGCGTTCTCGACGTGCAGCCCCGCGGCGGCTTCCCCGTGACCGTGCGCGTGCCCGAGCTCGGCATCGACGAGACGTGGGCCTCGGCGGGCGAAGTGGTCCCCCTCGCAATCGACGCGGTCGACGCCTGGACGGCCGAGACACCCCGCCTCTACGACGTGGAGGTGTCGACGGATGCCGAGACCGTTCGGCTGCGCGTCGGCTTCCGCCGCGTCGAGGTCGTCGGCGACCGCTTGCTCGCTGACGGTCGTCCCCTCGTCTTCCGCGGGGTGAACCGGCACGAGACCGACCCCGACCGCGGCCGTGTCTTCGATGAGGACTACGTACGGGGCGAGCTCGCGCTCATGCGCCGGCACAACATCACCGCCATCCGCACCGCCCACCAGCCCCCGCACCCGCGCGTGCTCGAGCTGGCCGACGAGTTGGGCTTCTGGGTCGTCCTGGAGTGCGACCTCGAGACGCACGGCTTCTGGGACGTCGAGTGGAGGGGCAACCCCGCAGAGGATCCCGCCTGGCGCGCGGCGTGCCTCGACCGCGCCCGCCGCACGATCGAGCGCGACAAGAATCACGCGAGCGTGGTGATGTGGTCGCTCGGCAATGAGTCGGGCACCGGTCGCAACCTCGCCGAGATGGCCGGGTGGATCCGCGAGCGCGACGACTCCCGCCCGATCCACTACGAGGGCGACACCGGCGGGGCGTACACCGACGTGTACTCGCGCATGTATCCGACGATGGAGGAGATCGCCTCGATCTGCGGCGAGCAGACCATGCCCGTGCACGAGGTCGGCGCCGCCGAGGGTGCCCGCCAGCGCGCGAAGCCTTTCGTGCTGTGCGAGTTCGGGCACGCGATGGGCAACGGCCCGGGCTCCCTCGCCGACTACGACGCGCTCGTGGAGCAGTACCCGCGGCTGCACGGCGGCTTCGTGTGGGAGTGGCGGGATCACGGCATCCGCGCCCGCACGGACGACGGCACCGAGTTCTTCGCCTACGGCGGCGACTTCGGCGAGCCCGTGCACGACGGGGTCTACCTGATGGACGGCCTCGTGCTCTCGGACGGCACCCCCTCGCCGGGGCTCGGCGAGCTGGCCGCGGTCTGGGCGCCCGTCGTGCTGGAGCACCTCGACGGCGACACCTGGCGGGTGCGCAACCGTCAGCACACGCTCGGCACCGACCACCTCGAGCTGCGCTGGCGCGTCGAAGACGACGGCATCCGCGTCGCCTCGGGCGCGCTCGACCTGCCGGCCCTCGCCCCGGGTGCGGAGGGCGTCGTGGAGCTGCCCGAGATCCCGGATGCCACGACCGAGCGTTGGGTGACCCTGGAGGTCGCGCTGCGCGAGGAGTCGCCGTGGGCGCCGGCGGGTCACGTCGTCTCGCGAGCCCAGGCGCAGCTGCATATCGCCACCCCTCGACCGGCCCGCCCCGCCAGAGGCGGCTGGACCGGCGATGCTCTGGGCGACGCGGTGTTCGACCGACGCGGGGGGCTCGTCCGCTGGCGCGACCTCGAGGTCTCGGGTCCGCTGCCCGAGCTGTGGCGCGCGCCGACCGAGAACGATCAACTCGACGGTCAGGGCTCGTACGAGACGGCAGACCCGGCCCTGACCCACGGACGCGGCGACGAAGACACGCCGGCATCATCGGTCCGCTGGCTCGAGCGCGGCCTCGACCGTCTGCAGCACCGGGTGTTGTCGGTGGAGCGCACGGAGGCCGGGCTCGTGCAGCGCGTGCGGTCGATGGCCGCGCACAGCGCGCAGGGCATCGAGACCACGTTCTCGTGGCGACTCGACGGCGAGGGTCTGCGGCTGCACACCGACATCCGCCCCTTCGGTCCGTGGGACTGCACATGGCCGCGCGTCGGGGCGCGCTTCGGATTGCCGGGCGCCCTCGCCGACGAGCGGGTGGAATGGTTCGGCACCGGGCCCGCGGAGTCGTACGCCGACAGCGCCGAGGCCGCGTACGTCGGCCGCTTCTCCTCCGCCGTAGACGACCTCGGCGTCTCGTACGGCCGGCCGCAGGAGACCGGCCATCGTCCAGGCCTGCGCGCCCTCGACCTCGGCCCGCTGCACCTGCGCGCGGTCGCGTCGGGCTCGACCGGCCTGCCCGGCTTCCAGCTCGATCGCCACACGGCGCAGGAGCGCACCGGCGTCGCCCACCCGCACGAGCTGCCGCCCTCGAGCGGCCTCTGGCTGTATCTCGATGCGGCGCAGCACGGCCTCGGCTCGCGCGCGTGCGGTCCCGACGTGCTCCCCCGCTACGCGCTCTGGCCACGGGCGGTGTCGTGGACGGTGGTGTTCGAGTAGGGGTTCCTGTCCCGCCCGAGGCCCCTGTCCCGCCCGAGGTCCCTGAGCTTGTCGAAGGGACCGGGACCAGCCGCGAGGCCCCGTACCGTCCCGCGGACTCCGTCGCCGACACGCCGCCCCGGGCCCGTGCCCACCGGCGTGTCGCCCACCGACTCCGCCTGACGGCACACCCGCCGGCACCGCCGCCCGGATCACACCGCCCGCACCGCAGGCCCCACGTACCGCGCCGACGGCCGGATGATCTTCGGGTCCCGCGCCTGCTCCAGCACGTGCGCCGTCCAGCCGATCGTGCGCGCGAGCGCGAAAGTGGGCGTGAACAGGTCGCGCGGGATCCCGCACTGCTCCATCACGACCGCCGCGTAGAACTCGACGTTCGCGTGCAGAGGGCGATCGGGGCGATACTGCGCCAACTGCCGCTCGGCCTCGTCCTGGAAGGCCAGCGCCTGCGCGACGCGCTCTCCGCCCAAGCCCTGCGCGACCTCGCGCAGCAACTCCGAGCGCGGATCGGCCGTGCGGTGCACCGCGTGCCCGAACCCCATGAGCCGACGCCCCGCGGCGAGTTCCCCCGCGATCCAGCTCGCCGGA
>NZ_JARHXC010000284.1:0-3426 GCF_029222405.1 Microbacterium sp. Kw_RZR3
GTGATGGCCGCCACCCCTCGGGGCGGCGGCCATCTCGGCATCCGGGATCAGGCGAACCAGATCGCGAGCTCGCGCTCCGCGGACTCGACGCTGTCGCTGCCGTGGACGAGGTTCTGCTGCACCTTCAGGCCCCAGTCGCGGCCGAAGTCGCCGCGGATCGTGCCGGGCGCGGCGGTGGTGGGGTCGGTGGTTCCGGCGAGCGAACGGAAGCCCTCGATCACGCGGTTGCCCGCGAGACGGATGGCGACCGAGGGGCCGGAGAGCATGAACTCGAGGAGCGGCTCGTAGAACGGCTTGCCCTCGTGCTCGGCGTAGTGCTGGGCGAGGCGCTCACGGTCGGGCTCGACCAGGCGGATGTCGACGAGGGCGTAGCCCTTCGCCTCGATACGGGCGAGGATCGCGCCGGTCAGGCCGCGGGCGACGCCGTCGGGCTTGACCAGGACGAGGGTCTCTTCGGTGGCCATGGGTCATTCTCCGTTCGAGAGGTCGGGGGAAGCGGCCCGCCGGGCGTTCTGCCGGTCGAGGGCCGCTCCCTTGATCGTCGCATACGCCCACATGCCGCCGAAAATGAGGGCGACGACGGCGAGGGCCGGAACGAGGAATCCGCCGAGGAGCAGGAGCACCTGGAGAGCCCAGCCGACCCACACGGCCTTCCGGTGGCGAAGGAGGCCGGCGACGGCGACCATGGCGACGGCCATCACGACGCCGCCCACGATCCCCCACCACGGTTCGATGCCGAACGGCAGCACCTTCAGCCCGTAGACGACGAGACCACCGAGGAAGACGATGATCGATTCGAAGCCGAGCACGACGGCACCGAGCGATTCGAGGGCACCGCGCTGGCGACGCGCGCGAGGCTCCCGGGGACTCACGCCTGCCACCCCGACTTCCAGTCCTCGAGCTCCGACAAACGCAGCGCTTCGCCCGCGAGGACGACGGAGCCCGCGATGACGACGGCGCGACGGTCGGACTCGGCCGCCCACGCCCGTGCCGCGTCGGCGGCGTCCTCGAGCGTCGGGTGCACGGTGACCGGCAGGTCGGCCGCTTCGGCCACGTCGGCGATCGTGTCGGGATCGGTGGCGCGGTCGCTGTCGGGAGCGGTGGCGAACACACGCGCGACGGCCGGCACGAGTGCGGACATGATGCCGACGGCATCCTTTCCATCCAGGATGCCGATGACCGCCCCCCACTCGTCGATGTCGAACGACTCGTCGAGGGCGGTGACCAGGGCGCGGGCGCCGTGCGGGTTGTGTGCGGCGTCGACGAAGACCGTGGGCGCCGTGCCGATGAGCTGCAGGCGTCCGGGCGAGGTCGCGGTGCCGAGACCGTCGGCGATCACGTCGGCGGCGAGGGCCTGGGTCCCGCCGCCGATGAGCGACTCGACCGCCGCGACCGCCAGGGCCGCGTTGGCGCCCTGGTGCGCGCCGTAAAGCGGCAGGTAGACCTCGCGGTAGATTCCCGCGACGCCGCGGATGTCGAGCTGCTGTCCCCCGACGGCGAGGGTCTGCCCCTCGAGGGCGAACCCGTCACCCGCGATCGAAACCGTCGCGCCCTCCTTCTCGGCGCGTTGGCGTATGGCGCGCAGCGCGTCGGGAGGCTGCGGAGCCGAGACGACGGCCGCGCCGGGCTTGATGATGCCCGCCTTCACCGTGGCGATCTCCGCGACGGTCGAGCCGAGTCGGTCGACGTGGTCGATGTCGATCGGCGTGAACACCGCGACGTCGCCGTCGGCGGTATTGGTCGAGTCCCACTCACCGCCCATGCCGACCTCGAGCACGAGCACGTCGATCGGCGCGTCGGCGGCGACGACGAACGCGAGCACCGTGAGCAGCTCGAAGAAGGTCAGCGGAGCGTCGTCGGATGCCGTGAGCTCGGCATCCACCATGTCGACGAACGGCTGGATCTCGTCCCACGCGTCGGCGATCGCGGCGTCCCCGACCGGCTCGCCGTCGATGAGGATGCGCTCGGTGAAGCGCTCGAGGTGCGGGCTGGTGAACAGGCCGGTCCGCAGGCCCATCGCGCGCAGCAGGCTCTCGATCATGCGGCTCGTCGAGGTCTTGCCGTTCGTGCCGGTGACGTGGATGACGCGATACGTCCGCTGCGGGTCGTCGAGCAGCTCGAGCACGCGACGCGTGCGCTCGACGCGCGGCTGTACCCACTGCTCACCCTGGCGCTCCAGCAGAGCCGCGTAGACGGCATCGGCGCGGGTGCGGTCGCTCATGCGGGGGCTCCGATCCGCGCGACGGCGACCGTGACGGCACCGACGTTCGCGTAGGTCTTGGCGGCGATCTGCGTCTCGTACTCGGCGGGCAGGGCGGAGCCGCGCTCGACGAGTCGCCCCGCAGGTCCGGCGAGGACGACCGCCTCTGCGAGGGTCTCGGATGCCACGCCCGCGACGTCGAACGCCTCGGCGACGGCCCGTGCATCGGCGTCCTCCACGAAGGTCAGCGACAGGAAGATCCGGTCGCTCACGTCGAAGCCGGCGGCCTTGCGGGTGTCCTGGATGCCGCGGATCATGTCGCGCGCCAGGCCCTCGGCCTCGAGCTCGGGCGTGGTGACGGTGTCGAGGAGGACGAAGCCGCCCGAGGTCAGCACCGCGAGCGCTTCACCCTCCGGACGCCCGGCGGTCTCGACGACGAGGTCGTACTCCGTGGGCTCCAGCGGGATGCCGCCGGCGACGACCTGCCCGTCGACCTCGCTCCAGTCGCCCTCGCGGGCGGCCTTGATCGCCTGCTGCACCTGCTTGCCGAGGCGGGGTCCGGCGGCGCGTGCGTTGACCGACAGACGGTGCGTGATGCCGTACTCGGCGGCCGTGCCGTCCTGGAGGGCGACCTGCTCGACGCTCTTGACGTTCAGTTCCTCGCGGAGGATGTCGTCGAACTGCGCCAGGCCGGCGGCATCCGGGGTCACCACCGTCAGACGCGGGAGCGGCAGGCGCACGCGCTTGCCCTCCTTCTTGCGCAGGGCGTTGGCGACGCTCGAGACCTCGCGGACGGTGTCCATCGCGGTGCGGATGTCTTCCGCCGCGGGGAACGCCGAGGCGTCGGGCCAGTCGGTCAGGTGGACGCTGCGTCCGCCCGTCAGTCCCTGCCAGACGCGCTCGGAGACGAGCGGGATGAGCGGAGCGGCAACGCGCGTGAGGGTCTCGAGCACCGTGTACAGCGTGTCGAAGGCCTCGCGGCTGGTCGGGTCGTCGGTCACGCCCACCCAGAAGCGGTCGCGCGAGCGGCGGATGTACCAGTTGGTCAGCACCTCCGCGAAGTCGCGTAGACGCTCGGCCGCGGTCGTGGAGTCGAGGCCTTCGAGGTCGGCGGCCACGTTCTTCACGAGGTCGCCCGTGAGCGCGAGGATGTACCGGTCGAGCACGTCGGTCGAGTCGGTGCGCCACTCGGCGGTGTAGCCAACGGCCGAGGTCCCTGAGCTTGT
>NZ_JARHXC010000285.1:0-7446 GCF_029222405.1 Microbacterium sp. Kw_RZR3
GTGCGGGCTCCTGCACCGCAGGAGCGCTCGGGGAGGGAGACGGCGCGATCTCCGTCACGTGCTGCGTCGGAGCCAGGAGCGAGAGGGCCAGCACGTGGCCTCCGACGACGAGCACCGCGGCCAGCACGGCGGCACCCAGCCAGGCTGGGCGGATGCCAGGTCGTCGGCGTGCCGTCGCGCGCCGCCGGCGGTCACCGGAGGGTGGCGGGGCGGGTGGCGACGTGGCGAGGGTCGAGGCGGAAGCGGAGGCCTCGAGGTCGGGGAGCGGCGTCCAGGGAGCCGTCTCGACCCCGAGCAGGTCGAGGAGCTCGAGGTCGTCGGCATCCGGGATCTCGATGTCCGTCGAGAAGGTCAGCGCCGCCGCTCGTTCGGCGATCACGGCCGCCGGGGGGCGCACCGCGGGATCGAACGCGGTCATGTCGGTGAGCAGGGACGCCCATTCGCGACCCAGCGAGGCGGGAATCGACGGGGGACAGGCCAGCCGTGCCAGTACCGTCTCTTGCAGAGTCCCGCCCTGGTAGGGATGCAGACGCGTGAGCGCTTCGATGGTGAGCAGCCCGAGGGCGTAGATGTCGGACGCGGGCTGCGGTGGTTCGCCGCGGACCTGCTCGGGGGCCAGGTAGGCGGCGGTTCCGATGACGGTGCCCGGGGTGGTCAGACGCGTGGCGTCGATCAGGTGTGCGACGCCGAAGTCGGCGAGAACGGCCTCGAAGCCGTGCGGAGAATGGCGGGTGGGACGCAGGAGCACGTTCGACGGCTTCACATCGCGGTGGACCACGCCGGTGGCATGCACTGCGGCGAGAGCGCGCGCGAGGTCGACGAGCAGTGCGGCGACGAAGGCGGGCTCCAAAGCGCCCGCCTCGATGCGTCGCTGCAGGGAAGGGCCGTCGACGTACTCCATGACGAGGTAGATGTGGTCGCCGGCTTCGAGGCGAGCGTCGTAGAGCGTGACGAGCGACGGGTGGTCGAAGGCGGCGAGGACACGTGCTTCCGACAGGCGACGCCCGGGTTCGATGGCGTCGGCCTGGTCGGTGTGGAAGAGCTTGATCGCCACGTCGCGTGCGAGGACGGTGTCGCGCGCGCGGAAGACACGGCCCATTCCGCCGGCCCCGACGCGGTCGGACAGCACGTAGCGACCTCCGAGGGTGTCGCCGGTGTAAGGCATCGCGGCATCGATCGACTGGCTCATCCGGTCCTTCGGCTCAGCGAACCGGTGCGGACGTCGACGACGGGCGGCACCTGGCTCTCCTGGGACGCTACGCGCGCAAGGACTGCTCGATTCGGGGGTGGTGCGCCGGTGCCGCGGGGTACATAATGCGGCCCGAATCCCGGGCGTGCGCTCCAGTCGGGGTAACGCCGATAATGCACATTATGTCAGCTTGGGCACGAACGAGCGTCCCCCGCCGCTCGCGGCCCGTTCCCTGTCGAGTGTCCAAGACACGCCGTCATGGCGCGGGCCGTAGCGGCGTGTCTTGGACACTCAACGCGGCCGCGGGCGGTCAGCGGACCCAGTGCGACGTCACGTCGAGCACGCGCGAACCGCTGAGGTCGGCGAGCGACAGGCCGGCGAACCGCAGCGCGGACTCCGAGGTCTGCCAGCGGAACCGGGGCGCGTCGGTGATGGCCGCCTCGACGACGGTCTCTGCGGCATCGTCCGCCGACTGCGCGCTCGCGAACGACGTCGCCGCACGATCGAGGTACGCCTGCTGGAGAGCCGCGTACGGGCCGGGTTCCGCGCGCTCGACCGAGGCGGTGAACGACGACGCGACGGCACCCGGCTCGACGATCGACACGTCGATGCCGAACGGGGCGACGACCGGCGCGAGGGACTGCATCAGGCCCTCGACGGCGAATTTCGCGGCGCAGTAGGCGTCCGAGAAGGGCTGGCCCACCGCTCCCCCGACGCTCGTCACCGTGACGATGCGACCCCTGCCTCGCTCTCGCATCCCGGGCAGCACGAGTCGGGTCAGCCGCGCGACGGAGAGGTAGTTCGTGTCGAGCTGCTTCTGGAGGTCTTCGTCGCTGAGCTGCTCCAGGGTGCCGACGGCGCCGCGGCCGGCGTTGTTCACGAGGATGTCGAGCGGGCCGGCGTCGGCGACGAGCGAACGAGCGCCCTCGGCGTCGGTGACGTCGAGCGCGCGGATGTCGAGCTCCACCCCCGCCTCGGCGGCGGCCGCGCGCAGGGCGTCGGCGCGGCCCGTGTCGCGGACGGTGGCGATCACGTCGACGCCCGTGCGCGCGAGGCCGATCGCGGTGTGGAGGCCGATGCCGCTGGAGGTGCCGGTGACGAGTGCGAGGGTCATGTGCTCATTGTGGACCGTGCCGCTGTCCGGAGCCTATGAGCCGACTGTGCCCCTCTCCCCCGTCGGCGCGGCCCCGGGCTCTCCCGCAGCGGAGGATGGCAGGCTGGCCGCATGACGCAGGACGTCCTCCCGCCCGCTGCCCCCGCGTCTGCGCGCCCGCGCCCGGTGCGGCGTGTCGTCGCCGTCGTGTCGGCCGTACTCGTGCTGCCGCCGCTCGCCGTCCTGTTGGCGCTCACCATCCTCGGTTCGCGATCAGAAGGCCCGACAGAGGTCATCGTGGGCGGGTGGGACTCGGAAGCGATCGCGGGTGCCAGCGTGCAGATCGCCCTGCTCGCGTTCGTGGTCGCGGTGTGCGCGATACCCGCGCGACGGTGGTGGCTGCTGTTGTTCGTGCCTCTCCGGTTGGCGGCGTGCGCGGCGCTCCTGCTCGCGGCGTTCGCGGCCGCCCTGACGGGCGGGTCCATCGTGCCCGTGGTGGCCGATGGCTGTTCGACCGGGTACGTCGTGAGCGAGCGCGCTTTCCTTCTCTCTGCCCGTATCGAGGTGCTACGCGTCGAAGGCATTCTCGCCACTCCGGTCGACAGCGTGCAGACGGACGACGGGCATACCCCCTTCGCCCAGGGGTCGTACATGGCGGTCGTCGAAGGCGATGAGGTGCGCGTGTGGCACACCTTCGACAGCTCCACCGAACCGCTGGCCACCGTCGGTGAGCCTCAGCTCGTGCTGCCCCGTTTGCTCGATCCGGCCGATGCCGCGTGCGGTCTGGTGGGAGGACGAGAGCCCACGGCGCAGCTTCCGCCGGATCCGGTCTCCCCTGATCCCGACGGTGGCCCGCGACTGAGCGAACAGATCGGCGACACGCGCGACGAGGTCGTGCGCATGGCATCCCTCGCCCTCGAAGCGGCGACGGGACCGGTGACGGATGCCTCCGGGGCGCCGGTGTCGATTCCGGCGGCGTCCGAGTTGGTCTGCGACGGCTCGACGGGTCTCGGCCTCACGATCGCCACCGGCGACAACGAGCACTCGTACGCGGCGATTCTGGCCGCCTTCGACGATGCGGGATACGCGAAAGATCGCGCGATGCAGGAGGACCTGCGGGACGACGGCGTCATCCGGTTGTCAGCTCGTGACCGCTCGACGATCGACGGGATGCTGCATCTCGGGCTGAGCGCCGCGTGCCGTCTGCCCTGAGATCGGCCCGGACGCGGGAGTTCCGCCGCACGGGAATCGCGTCTCGCGATGCCGTGACGCGTGCCATCGCCGTGTGATCCGCGCGCTATCCCGCCGCGGCGACCCGGATCAGGTACGCGCCCTCTTCGCCGCCACTGTCGAGGTCGACGAGCAGCCCCTTCTCGGGGAGGTCGACCTGCACGGGGGTCGCGGCCATGCACGAGACCGACAGCGGGTCGATGACGGCGGTCCCCGACGTCGTGGTGATGCGCCCGGTCATCATCTCGGGGCCGGCGCACTCGAGTGTCACGGTGTACGTGCCTGGCTCGACGGTCCGATTGTCGCCGCGGCGCGGAGCGACCTCATCGCCGTCGCCGAAGGTCCCCCACGACTGCCAGAGGTACTCCCCCACCTCCGCATCGGTGACCTCGTCGTCGAAGTAGCCGGCCCAGGGGTCCGGTGTGGGCGGCGCGGTTGTGGTCAGCGAGGGTGACGGCGTCGGAGAGCCCGCTGCGGGTTGTTCCGCCTCACCGCCGGAGCATCCCGTGAGGGCGCCGAGCGCGATCGCGGTGCCGGAAAGGGCCAGAAGTCGCGTGTTCGAGGGAGACATCCGGCGATCTTAGGCACGCGGATGCCGAGACACCAGGGGGTCGAGCGTTCTGAGCCCGGGCACCCGGCGCCCGTTCGTGCGACCGGCGACGCTCACCCGCCCGGCGTCAGCTCCACCCATTCGCCGCCGAATTTCGGGGCGCGGCCGTCTCCGGACGAGGTGCCCGCGAGACGACGACGGATCCACGGCGCGACGTGCTCGCGGTAGTAGGCCGACCCCTTCAACCGCTCGACCTCGGGGATGTCACGAAGACGCCACCACTCGGCGGGCGCGGACAGCCCGACCGCCTCGATCACACGCGCGGCGACCCGGTGATGTCCGCGCGGGTTCATGTGCAACCGGTCGACCGACCAGAACTCGCCACCGGCGAGCTCACGATCGAACCAGTTGTACGCCGTGATGACGTCGGGGCGCGATGCCAGCCGCTCCTCGACCGCCTTCGACAGGCGGTCGCCGCGCATCTGCAGGACCCGACCGAGGGGCAGCCCCGCCGACGGGTTCGCGCCGGACAGCACGATGAGCTGCACGCCCTCCTCGTCGCACCGACGCAGGACGTGCTCGAAGAACCCGACGATCCGCTCGAGGTCTGAGCGGGGGCGGAGCATGTCGTTGCCCCCTCCGTTGAACGACAGGTGGGTCGGCTTCAGCGCCAGAGCGGGCTCGAGCTGCTGCTCGACGATGGGCTGGATCAGCTTGCCGCGGATCGCGAGATTGGCGTACTGGATCGGTTCGCCCGCGGCATCCGCCCATCCTTGGGCCGCGAGGTCGGCCCACCCCCGTACCGTGCCGTCGGGGAGTTCGTCGCCGACTCCCTCGGTGAACGAGTCGCCGATCGCGACATAGCGGACGGATGCCATGCGTCGAGCCTACGCGGGCGACGCTCCCCGGTTCGAAGCGCCCCTCCCCCGCGACCCGAGGAGGATCAGGCCAGCGCCCGCCCGCGTTGCTCGCGGAGGAAGAGCGACGCGACCACGGCCACCGCGAAGAACGCTGCGAACACGATGAACAGCAGCGGAGCACCGCCCGCGGCGAGCAGCGGCGGGACCGACAGGGGCGCGAGGATCGACGCGATGCGCCCCACGCCCGCGGCCCACCCGGCACCGGTCCCCCGCAGGGACGTGGGGTAGGTCTCGGGCGTCGCGGCGTAGAGGGCACCCCAGGCGCCGAGGTTGAAGAACGACAGCAGCATTCCGGTCGCGATCACCGCGACCTCACCGGAGGCGGTGCCGAACAGCACGGCGGCGATCGCCGAGCCGGCGAGGAAGGTCGCGAGCGTCGCGCGCCGCCCCCACGCCTCGATGAGCCACGCGGCGACGGCGTACCCCGGAAGCTGGGCCAGGGTGATGATGAGCGTGAAACCGAAAGAGCGTACGAGGTCGTAGCCCTGCGCCACAAGGATCGTCGGAATCCAGATGAAGGCGCCGTAGTACGAGAAGTTCACGCAGAACCACAGCACCCACAGGCTCGCCGTGCGCGCACGGAGGGCCGGAGACCACAGCGCACCGACGCGGGCGCGAGGAGCGGGAGCGGATGCCGACACCCCGTCGCTCGACGGCTCCAACGACACGCGACCCGCGGCGGCCTCGAGATCCCGCACGATCGCGACGGCTTCGCCGTTGCGTCCTCGCGACGCCAACCATCGCGGCGATTCGGGCAAGCCCCAGCGGACGATCAGCGCGTAGACCGCGGGGATCGCGCCGAGCGCGAACGCCCACCGCCACCCGTCGGCGGAAGACGGCACCACGAGATAGCCGATGACCGCGGCGGCGGTCCAGCCGACGGCCCAGAACGCCTCGAGGAAGACGATGACGCGCCCGCGGATCCGCGCGGGGGCGAACTCGCTCACATAGGTCGAGGCGACCGGCAGTTCGGCGCCGAGCCCGAGGCCGACCACGAAGCGCAGCACGAGCAGGGCCGCGAGCCCCCCGACGAGCGCGCTGGCCCCCGTCGCGACGCCGTAGACGAGGAGCGTCAGCGCGAACACCTGACGCCGCCCGAAGCGGTCGGCGAGGAGCCCGCCGAGGCTCGCGCCGATCGCCATTCCCGCGAATCCCGCCGAGGCGATCCACGAGGCCTGCGCGGGCTCCAGCTTCCACTGTGCCGCCAGCGCGGCGATGATGAACGAGATGAGCCCGACATCCATGGCATCCAGGGCCCAGCCCAGTCCCGAGCCGCCCAGGATCCGCCCGTGACGCCGGGTGAACGGCAGGGCGTCGAGACGCTCGGACACCCGCACGGTGTCGGTGCTCGCGCTCACGAGGCCGCTGCGTCGGAATCGGAGTCGGCGAGCATCTCCCGGAGCAGCGGCAGGACACGCGTGCCGTAGAGCTCGATGCTCGACATCAGTCGGTCGTGCGAGATCGATCCGCTGGCGAACTTCATCTGGAAGCGCGAGGCGCCCAGCGTCCGGACGGTCGTGGCGATCTTCGTCGCCACCGTCTCAGGCGAGCCGATGTACATCGCCCCCTCGGGTCCGACGTCGTGCTGGAAGCGCAGGCGGTTGTAGGCGGGCCATCCGCGCTCGCGACCGATGGTCGTGTTGAGCTCCGCGACGCCCTCGTAGGCCTCGTCCCACGCCTGCTGGTCGGTCTCGGCCACGTGGCCCGGCGAATGCACCGAGATGGGCATCGCGGGCTCGCCGAACTCCTGCAGCGACTGCCGGTAGAGCTGGGCGAACGGCCGGAAACGGGCGGAGGACCCGCCGATGATCGCGAGGACGAGACCGTAGCCGTAGCGGGCGGCGCGGACGACGGACTCGGGCGACCCGCCGACACCGACCCACGCTTTCAGCCCGTTCTCGGTCTTGGGATACACGTCGGCATCCCGAAGTCCGGCCCGGGTGCGTCCCGACCAGGTGACCGGCTTCTCGTCGAGGAGGAGCGAGAAGAGCTCGAGCTTCTCCTCGAACAACTGCTCGTAGTCGTTCAGGTCGTACCCGAAGAGGGGGAACGACTCGATGAACGACCCCCGCCCGAGGATGACCTCGGCGCGTCCGTTCGAGACGGCGTCGAGCGTGGCGAAGCGCTCGTACACGCGGACCGGGTCGTCGGACGACAGGACCGTGACCGCGGTGCCGAGGTGGATGTTCTTCGTGCGCGCGGCGGCCGCGGCGAGGACGATCTCGGGGCTCGTGACCGCGAAGTCCTTGCGGTGGTGCTCCCCCACCCCGAAGAACGACAGCCCGACCTCATCGGCGAGCACCGCCTGCTCCACGACGTTGCGGATGGTCTGCGCGTCGCTCTGCAACGACCCGTCGGGGCCGCGCGAGATGTCTCCGAAGGTGTCGAGGCCCAGCTCGACGGGGGTGGCGTCCATGAGATCTCCTTGCATTCGGATGAATGAACTTTACGCGAGGGCGAAACA
>NZ_JARHXC010000286.1:0-16307 GCF_029222405.1 Microbacterium sp. Kw_RZR3
GTGGGCTCACACGGGGCGATTGTGCTCGGCGAGCGCCTCCATGGAGACCACCGGACCCGTGCGCAGGATCAGGGCCTTCTTGCGCAGGAAACGCAGCAGGCCCGCGGGCCCCATCCGCGAGCCACCGAGACCCGAGGCCTTGAAGGCGACCTTCTCGACGTCGCGCATGATGCCGATCGTCAGCGACGTGTCCTGCAGACTGATGGCACCGGCGTCGAGGCGGCGCGCGACGGCGTCGGACTCCTCGGCGCTGCCGGAGATGACCGCTCCGGACAGGCCGAACTCGGAGTCGTTCGCGAGTTCGACGGCCTCGTCGATGCTCTCGTAGGGCATCACCGGCATCACCGGTCCGAACGTCTCCTCGGTCATCACGCGCATCGAGTGGTCGACGCCCACGAGCACGGTGGGTCGCATGTACCGGCCGCCGCCGAGCTCGACGCTGGTACCGCCGGTGAGGATGGTCGCGCCGCGGACGACGGCATCACGAAGATGATCGTCGACGATCTCCGCTTGGCGCTCGAGGATGAACGGCCCCAGGTGGCCGTGCGTCGGGTCGGGGTAGCTCAGCTCGAGCGATTCTGACTGGCGGACGAGTTCGGCGACGAACGGCTCGTAGATGGTGCGGTCGACGTAGATGCGCTCGGTCGAGAAGCACAGCTGGCCCGTGTTGTGCACCGACCCCTTGAGAATGGCGGACGCGGCCGACGCGACGTCCGCGGTGGCGGTGACGATCGCGGCATCCTTGCCGCCGAGCTCAAGGAAGGCGGGGATGAAACGCGAAGCGCACGCAGCAGCGATCAGGCGGCCCGTCGACACGCTCCCCGTGAAGCAGAGCGCATCCACATTGTCGATGACAGCCTGCCCCACGTCGGCGGCTCCGGGGATGTAAGCGAAGACCGAGGCGAGCTCGGGCACGCTCCGGATGGTGGACATCACGGGCTCGATGAAACGGGGCGTGACTTCGCTCGGCTTCACCAGGACGGCGCATCCGGCGAGCAGCGCGGGGATCGCGTCGGTGGACGACAGGAGGAAGGGATGGTTCCACGGGCTGATGATCCCGAGGAGACCGTAGGGCTCGAACTGCGTCGTGTAGGTGACGTCGCTCATCACGCTCGAGCGACCTTCCAGCGTCGCGGCGTCGATGAGCGCGGGTGCTTTGGCGCACCAATCCCGGACCGCGGCCGCGACCATGTAGGGCACCTCGGACGAGACGCGCACACGCGCGGTATCGGTGCCCTCGGCGCGGGCGATCCGCGCGACGTCGCGCTCGATCGCGTCGGCCCATGCCGAGAGCGCTGCGATCCGGCCGGAGAGCCCGAGGTCGCGCCACGGGCGCTGACCTTCGCGAAGCGAGGCGGCCAGGGCGGTGACCTCCGCCGGCGTCGGCGGAGTGACCACATAGTCGATCTCGCCGGAGCGGGGGTTGCGCGCGCGCAGTTCGCGGGGCGGCTCGATGTCATCGGTGGACGACGGATGCAACAATGCGGAGTTCGTCATGATTTTCAGCCTAAGAAGAGGGGTGAACGAGGACTAACAGGTAGATCGGTGAGAACCGATAACCCCACGACTATCGGTTCGTCGGGCGTATCGAGGTCAGCGCAAAACGACCTGTCGACCGAAGGGCGTCATCGCCGATCGCGCCATGCGCTCGTAGTCTGCTGCGCTCGCCTGGCCGGGCGCGGTTCTGTTGAAGGCGCTGCCCGCCGCCAGCACGCCGTAGTCGGCGAGGCTCCGGGGGTCGACTCCGAGCGCCGTGAGATCAGAGGGAAGGCCGAGCTGCTCGGTGAAGGCGGCCAGATCGATCGCCAGCGTCGCCGGCGTGGAGCCGAGGGCCTCCGAGGCCGCGGCGAGCCGCTCGATCGGTACGGCCTCGGTGAGGAAGTCGATCGTGTGCGGCAGGAGCACACCCACCACCGTGCCGTGGTGCAGACCGAGATCATCGAAGGGCATCGAAAGAGCGTGAGTGAGACCGAGGCCCTTCCACGTCGTCATCGCCGCTTCGAGGGCGGCCATCATCACGTTCGCTCGAGCCTGCGCATTCCGACCGTCAGCGACCGCCCGGGGGAGCCACGCGTGCATCCGGCGAAGGGCTTCAAGGGCGATGGCGTCGGCCGGAGGATTGACGGCGGGTGACAGGAACGCCTCGAAGGCGTGCGTGAACGCGTCGATGCCCGTCGCGGCCGTGAGGTGCGGCGGTAGGCCATGAGTGAGCTCGGGGTCGCAGATCGCCACGCGGGGCACGAGATTCGGGCTGAGGAAGACCTCCTTCTCCCCGTTCGCCAGAGTGAGTCCCGCGCCCCGTCCGATCTCGCTGCCCGTGCCCGCCGTCGTCGGCATGGCGATGACGGGCGCCACGTCTCGCGTGATCCGCGCCTCGCCGCCCGACTTCGCGAGGTAGACCTCGAGCGGTTGATCGTGGGTCGCGAGGAGAGCGACCGCTTTGCCGCAGTCCATCGGCGAACCGCCGCCGATGGCGATGACCCCGTCGCAGCCCTCCGAGCGATAGAGGTCCAGCGCGGCGCGCGCCGCCGCTTCGGTGGGGTTGCTCGGAACGTCGAGGAAGGTCGGCAGGGCCTCCCACCCCGTCAGGAACTCGAGGGCCTTCGCGAGCACGCCGTTGGCCTGGAGCCCCCGATCGGAGATGATCAGGGGCCGCTCGAGGCCCAGCCGCGCGACCTCGGCGGGCAGTGTCTGCCGCGCGCCATCGTCGAACTGGATGCGGCCGATGTACTGGATGAATGCCATCCGAATCCTTCTTCGCAGTCGGTGTGCCCTGGGGGGATGCGTGATCCCGCTTACGCGAGGACCGCGGTCGTGACGGAGAACCCGGCGATGAACTCCTTGATGGGCCGGTAGAACCGGGTATCCAGACGGTAGCGCCCGCTGGAGGCCAGGGCCGAGTATGCGGCGATCCACGTTCGCACCTCGTGCGAGGAGTTGCCGGCCGTCTCTGTCATCCACTTCGGGTTCCAGGCGTCGAAGGACGAGAGATCGCCGCTCTCCACGATGTCGAGGAATGCCTCATCCCACTCGGGGGCGAGATCCATGATGTCCGCTTCACCCGCTGCGAATGCGTGGGCGGCCGAGATGACGCGCTGTTGGCGGTCGTTGCGGGCTTCGGGAGTGAGATGCCGCCCCCCGCCCAACAGGAACTCACGCTGTTCGCGCGTGGCGGTCGCGATCCGAGGCACGGGCGGGTCGTGCGACAGGCCGCCCGAGGCGAGGAACAGCACGCGTTTGTCCGTGCCGGCGAAGTAGTCGCCGATGGCAGAGCCGAGCGCTCGCACTCGGGCGAGCGGGGTGAACGGGGGCGCGACCGAGTTGATGAAGATGGGGATGACGGGCTTCGCCGTGAGGGAGCCATAGAGGATCTCCAGCGGCTGAACCGCGCCGTGGTCGACCTCCATCCGCAAAGAAACCGCCAGGTCCACTCCCTGGTCCAGAACGGCTTCGGCGAGACCGCGGGCGATGTCGGTGGGAACGTCCAGCACGCCGGCCTGGCTGCCGTAGTCGCCGATGCTCACGGCTTCATACCCCAAGCAGAACGGGGGCATCAGTTCGTAGAAGAAGCCGTTGTAGTGGTCGGGCCCGAAGCTCACGATCAGCTCGGGGTCGAAATCGGTGACGAAGGCGCGTGCCGCGGCGAAGGCGCCCTCCACGGCCTCGGTGGTCTCGGGCCCGGGATCGACGAGCTCGAGCAGCGGGCTGTGTGACATGGCGGCGAGTGCGACCGGCATGATGGCTCCTTGTCTGAGGCGTTCGGGGCTACTGATCGGCGACGGATCGGCCGAGCAGAAAGTCCAGGTGCAGGCGGTTGAAGGTGTCGGTGTCCTCGTACTGAGGCCAGTGACCGCAGTTCTCCATCACCGCCAACCTCCCGTGGGGAATGAGGGAGGCTATCCGTCGCCCCTCGTCGACCGGGCCCGACGGGTCTTTCGTCGTCCACAGCACCATCGCCGGTGCCTGGATGGCGCGGAGGTCGTCGTCGGAGATCATGTTCCGCGCCCGCGTCTCGGGATCCTGCAGCGCCATGTTCATCTCGCACGCCATCAGCCAGTCCGGCTGCTCGAAGATCATCTGGCGTGTGCGGATGAGATCGTCCGTCACCATGGTCGGGTCGGCCATCAGCCACTCCAGCCGAGTCCGTACACGCTCCCAGCTGGGATCGCGGGCGGCATCCATCGACAGCGTGTACAGCCGCTCCATGACCTTGGGGTTGGCCATGGTGCCGCCCATGGTGTTGAGCACGATCCGTTCCACCCGCTCGGGGTGCAGCTGGGCGAATCGGGCGGTCACCCACCCGCCGAGTGACTCGCCCGAGAACGACGCCTTCTCCGCGCCGATGGCGTCGAGGAAGCCGCAGACCTGCGCGACGTAATGAGGAATCTCGAGGGGATGCTCGGGCTTCGCGCTGTAGCCGTGGCCGATGAAATCGATGGCCCAGACATCGAAGTGCTCGCCGTGCGCCTGCAGGTTGCGCACGTACGCCTCCGCATGACCGGTGATGCCGTGCAGAAGCACGAGAGGCGGCTTCGACGCGTCGCCCGCGTGCAGATACCGAGTGCGGTACCCGCCGGCGTCGATGAAACCCTGGCTGAACTCGACCTGATTCAGATCGCTCCAGACGCTCGTGTAAGGACGGTCGGCCATCATGCCCTCGCCTTCTGTGCGTCGCGCTCGGCCACGAGGTCGAGGGCGACGTCGATGATCATGTCTTCCTGTCCGCCGATGAGACGGCGGGCGCCCACCTCGACCAGGACCTCGCGCGCATCGAGGCCATAGGTCTCGGCCGCACGTTCGGCGTGCCGCAGGAAGCTCGAGTACACCCCCGCATAGCCGAGACTGAGCGTTTCTCGGTCGACCTGCACCGCGCGGTCCTGCAACGGTCGCACGACGTCGTCCGCGAGGTCTTGGAGCGCGAACAGATCGGCGCCGGTCTCCCACCCCTGCAGTTCTGCCGCCGCAACGAACGGTTCGATCGGCGTGTTCCCGGCGCCCGCCCCCAGGCCCGCGAGAGATGCGTCGACCCGGTGGGCACCTTCCTCGACCGCCACGATCGAGTTGGCCACGGAGAGCGACAGGTTCTGATGAGCGTGCACGCCGATCTCGGTGGACGCGTCGAGCACATCGCGGTAGGCGCGCACGCGTTCTCGTACCCCGGCCATCGTCAGGCGACCCCCGGAGTCGGTGACGTACACGCAGTGCGCGCCGTAGGACTCCATCAGCTTCGCCTGCTGCGCGAGGGAACCGGGGTCGTTGAGGTGCGACATCATCAGGAAGCCCGAGACGTCCATGCCCCATTCGCGGGCGGCGGCGATGTGCTGGGCGGCGACGTCCGCCTCCGTGCAGTGGGTGGCGACCCGCACCGATCGCACGCCGAGGTCGCGGGCCCGGGCGAGGTCGTGCAGTGTGCCGATGCCGGGCAGGATGAGCGTGGTCAGCACCGCGGTGCGCACAGCGCCGGCCGCAGCCTCGATCCACTCCCAGTCCGTGTTGCTTCCGGCGCCGTACGTCAGGCTGCTGCCGCCCAGTCCGTCGCCGTGAGACACCTCGATCGCGGCGACGCCGGCCCGGTCGAGTCCTGCGGCGATCTGGGCGATGTTCGCCGGGGTGATCCGGTGCCGCAGCGCGTGCATGCCATCGCGGAGTGTGACGTCCTGGAGGTACACCGAGGTGGTCATGCGTTCACCTCGAGACGTGCGGACACCACGCGCTCGGCCACGCGAAGCGCTGCCGAGGTCATGATGTCGAGGTTCCCGGCGTAGGAGGGCAGGTAGTGCGCGGCCCCCTCCACCTCGAGGAAGACGGCCACGCGAGTGTAGCGACCGTCCGCGGGGGAGGGGAGCAGACCGTCGAGCTCGGCACCTTCGTCGGAGAACTGCACCTCCTGTTTCAGACGGTAGCCGGGGACGTAGTCGGACACCTCGGCTACCGTGGCCGCGATCGACTCGACGATGCGGTGCTTCGTGGTCTCGTCGAGACGACCCACGACCAGTTGCACGGTGTCGCGCATGATCATCGGCGGCTCGGCCGGGTTCAGGACGATGATCGCCTTGCCCCGCGCCGCGCGTCCTACCTCCTCGATCGCGCGCGCCGTGGTCTCGGTGAACTCGTCGATGTTCGCCCGCGTCCCGGGGCCCGCCGAACGAGAGGAGATGGATGCCACGATCTCGGCGTAGTGGACGGGAACCACGGAGCTGACGGCGGCGACGATGGGGATGGTCGCCTGTCCACCGCACGTGACCATGTTGATGTCGGGTGCGTCGAGGTGGGCGTCGAGATTGACGCACGGAACGACGTACGGGCCGATGGCGGCCGGGGTGAGGTCGACGAGCTGCTTGCCAAGCGGGAGCAGTCGTTGTGCGTTGTGACGGTGGGCGCCCGCGCTGGTGGCGTCGAAGACCACCTCGATCTGGTCGAAGTCGGGGTGAGCGATGAGGCCGTCCACCCCGTCGGACGTGGTGGCGATGCCCAGTCGACGGGCGCGCGCGAGCCCGTCTGATTCCGGATCGATTCCCACCATGACGCCCATGTCGAGCGTTTCGCTGAGTCGCAGGATCTTGAACATGAGGTCGGTGCCGATGTTGCCCGACCCGATGATCGCCGCTTTGGCCATCAGGAGTCCTTTCTGGGAGCGGATGCATCCACGGATGCCACGGGGGAGTGCGCGGAAGCGCGTACGGAGACGGAACCGAGGCCCGTGATCTCGGCTTCGAAGAGGTCGCCCGGGAAGACGGGGACCATCGGCCCGAGCGCGCCCGAGAGAACGACCTCACCCGCACGAAGCGGACGGCCCAGGCTGAGCGCCGTCTCGGCCACCCAGACCAGGGCGTTCCGGGGATCGCCCAGGCAGTCCGCGCCCGTGCCCGTCGAGACGATCTCGCCGTTGCGGCGCATCGTCATCGAGACCGCCACCGGCTCGAACTCGTCGAGCGCGAGGCGCGAGGAGCCGAGCACGAACAGTCCGCTGGACGCATTGTCGGCGATCGTGTCGACGATGGTGATGTCCCAACCGGCCACACGACTGTCGACGACTTCGAGAGCCGGAGCCGCGTAGGCGACGGCTCGCATGACCGCGGCGGGGTCCGGGTCGGGAACGTCCGCTCCGAGCACGAAAGCGATCTCAGCCTCGATGCGCGGCTGCAGGAGCGCGGATGTCGGCAGGTGGCCCCCGTCGGCGACCTCCATGTCGGCGAGAAGGACTCCGAAGTCGGGCTGCTCGACTCCGAGCTGCTTCTGCACCGCGGGGGAGGTGAGTCCGACTTTGCGTCCGATGCGTCGGTTCGCCGACGTGACCCGCGACATCAGGACGAGTTCCTGGATCGCATACGCGTCGGAAATGGAGTAACGCTCGAGCTCACGGATCGGCGAGCAGGGTCGTCCGGTCTCGGCGGCGATGCGCAGTCGTGCGGCTGCCTCGTCGATGTGCACCACGCTGGACTCCCTTCGGTGCCGCGATATTTCTCTTGCGACCCGGTCCACGGTACGGTCGGGAAACCCATTGATCTATGACGTAGATTTGCAAAGTCATATAGTCGATTGACTATTTGTGCAGTCCCGGGCGAGGAGGCCCACATGTCCCCCGACAATCGCATTTCCCTACAGAAGCTCGAAGTCTTCAGCAAGGTCGCCGAACTGGGCGGGGTGCGCCGGGCAGCGGAGGAGCTCTACATCTCGCAGCCGGTCGTCAGCGCGCACCTTCGGTCTCTGCAGCAGAAGATCGGGGCGCGGCTGTTCCACCCCGAGGGTCGGGGCATCGCCTTGACCGAAGCGGGAGAACGCACCCTGCTGTGGGCGAACGAGGTGCTGCGCGGACGCCTCGACCTGGATAAGGATCTCGCCGACCTCTCCGACGGGCTCTCGGGTTTCGTGTCGGTGGGAGCGAGCATCACCGTCGGCAACAGCATCCTCACTCCGGCGGTCATCGACTTCAAAGTCGCGAACCCCGGAGTGTCCGTGCGGTTGGAGATCTCGGCGGTCGAGACCGCGTTGGAGCAGGCGCGTCTCGGCAGGCACGACTTCGCCATCGTCGCCACCGGTGCGGTGCTCGACTCGCGAGCCTTCGACTCCGAACTCGTCGCCGAGCCGCTGTGGGCGGTGATCGCCGCGGCGACGAACACCGAGATCCCCGACACGGTCACGCCGGAGCAGCTGGCGAAGCTGCCCTTCGTCTGCCCGCCCGGCGGGATGGCCATCCGGCGCAGTCAAGACAACGCGCTCGAGTCGATCGGGGTCACCGACCGTCGGGTGGAGATCGAACTCGGAAGCGCTGAGTCGATCAAGCAGGCCGTGGCCGCCGACATCGGGGTCGCCATGCTGTGGCGCGCGTCGGTACAGGCCGACATCGAGGCGGGGACACTGCGCGAAGTGCGCATCGCAGGACAGCCCATTCGAGACAAGCTCTTCATCGTGCGGCGTATCGGAAGTCGGCTCACTCCCGTTCAGCAGCGCCTCCTCGACCGACTGCGTCTCGTCATCGACGAACGTTTGGGGGAGGAGACTGCTCGCGATTCGGCTATCGATGAAGGCGCGATTACGTCATAGTGCTATCACGCGGCTCCGTCTTACCGTGATGCGGTGTTGACAAGCCAGAACCCCACCTCAGTTGATCGCGCGCTCGATGCCGAGTCCGCCTGGGACGTCGTCGTCGTCGGGGCAGGCCCGGTCGGAATGACACTCGCGACCGAACTCGGCCTCCGCGGAGTGAAGACACTCGTGGTCGAGAAGGCCACGGAGACCACCACCAACCCCCGGTGCAATACGACGAACGCCCGATCGATGGAGTACTTCCGCCGTCAGGGCAGCGCCGACCGCATCCGCCGCGCCGGGCTGCCCCTCGAGCACGCGACCGACGTGGTGTACGTGACGACACTGGACTCCTACGAACTCACCCGCTTCGAGTTCTCTTCGAGTCAGGCGGTGCTCGACGGCTCGGCCCCCGAGTTCGCCGAGTGGCCGACCCCTGAGCCGCAGCACAGGATCTCGCAGATCTTCCTCGAGCCTCTGCTCGCGGACCGCTTGGCCGAGCTGCCGAGCGTCACGGTCGCGCGGGGCTGGGAGGCGACGAACGCCGACCAGGATGCCGACGGAGTCTCGATCACGCTCACCGCGACGGCGAACGGCGATTCCCGCACGGTGCGGGCCCGCTACGCCGCCGGGTGCGACGGTGGGGCGAGTGTCATGCGCCGTGCCATCGGCGCCCGTCTGCAGGGGGATGCCGAAGCTGCCGAGCGCCGCCTCTCGATCTACTTCCGGTCCGAGGAGCTCGTTCCGCTCCTGAAGAATCCGGGATGGATGTACTGGTGGTACGGGCCCGAGCTTCGCGGTTCCTTCCTCCAACTCGACGGCGAGTCCCTCTTCCTCTGTCACGCTCGCGTGCCGGAGGGGATGGAGCCCGAAGACCTCGACCCCGATCGGGTCCTCGAAGCCGCCATCGGTCGCCCCATAGCCCATGAGAAGCTCCAGGTCATCCGCTGGACTCCGCGCCGCCTGGTCGCGGACTCCTTCCGCCAGGGACGGATCGCCCTGGCCGGTGACGCGGCGCACCTGTGGCTGCCCCTCGGCGGGTTCGGCATGAACACCGGCATCGCCGATGCGGTCGGGCTCGGCTGGCGTCTGGCGGCACTGCTCTCCGGCGCGGGGACGGACGCCCTCCTCGACGACTACGAGGCGGAGCGGCAGTCTGTCGGCGAGGCGACCTCTCGGGCAGCTTTGAAGATCGATCGCGACATGTCCGCCATCGGACGCGATCCCGAACTGCACGCGGCGTCCGAGCGGGGGAACGCGCTGCGCGCGGAGGCAGGCCGGCTCATCCAGCTGATCGATCGTCAGCAGTGGCACAGCCAGGGAGTGCAGTTCGGTTCGAGATACGAGCACTCGGCGGGCATCGTTTCGCCCGAGTCCGCCGATGCGACGGCGATCGCCGCCATCGATACGTACACGCCGTCCGTGCGGGCCGGCTCGCGGCTGCCGCACGTCTGGAGGACCGACGGCTCGTCCCTCTTCGACGCGCTCGGACGCGACTGGACCCTCATCACGGTGGGCGACACCGATGCGGAGCCCTTCCGCGCCGCGGCACGGAGAGCGGGCGTCGCGCTGGAGATCGTCGCCCTGGACGACGAAGAGGCCGAGGGGACATTCGACGTCCCCGCCGTCCTGGTGCGGCCGGACCTCTACATCGCCTACAGCGGCACTTCCCCCGACGACCCGGATGCGATGTTCGGCCGACTGCTCGGCTCCGCGCGCACCGTCGACCGGGACGTCGAGGAAGACCGTCGCGTGGGCGCGGCGTGACCCCTCGCCCCCCGCTCGCTCATGGAGATCAAAGGAGACACCACAATGAGCACAACCAAGCCCAAGATCCCGATGTACGTCGGCAAGGACGGCACGGAGCTCCGACGCGTGCTGACCTCGAGCTACGTGGGCAGCATGATCGAGTACTACGACTTCGTGCTCTACGCCGCCGCATCCGGGCTCATCTTCAACCGGCTGTTCTTCAATGATCTGCCTCCCGCCGTCGCCACGATCGCGGCTTTCGCGACCTTGGCCGTCGGCTTCGTGGTGAGGCCCCTCGGGGCGATCATCTTCGGATACTTCGGCGACCGCGTCGGACGCAAGTCGGTGCTCGTGCTCACGATGAGCATGATGGGTGTCGCGACGGCGCTGATGGCTGTTCTTCCCACTCGCGATCAAGCGGGGGTGCTCGCCCCCGTGCTTCTCATCGTGCTGCGCATCGTGCAGGGGCTCTCGGTCGGGGGTGAGTGGGGCGGTGCTGCGCTCATGGCGTTCGAGCACGCGAACCCGCGGCGACGTGGATTCGCCTCCGTGTTCGCCACCGCGGGACAGCCGAGCGGCTCCCTGCTGGCGGGCGTCGTGCTCGCCTTGTTCGCACTGATGCCCGAGGACCAGTTCCTCAGCTGGGGCTGGCGCGTGCCCTTCGCCCTCAGCGCCGTCCTGGTGGTGTTCGGTCTGTGGATCCGTGTGCGCGTCTCCGAGTCGCCGCTGTTCGTGGAGGAGCAGCGTCGACGCGAGACCGCGACCGAAAAGGTGCGCCCGCCCCTGATCGAGGTGCTGCGCCGACCCGGCGCGCTCATCCTCGCCTTCGTCGCACTGCTGGCACCGTTCCTCTCCTTCACGCTCTCCGGTGCCTTCGGGATCACCTACGGCGCCGCCCACGGGTTGACGACCTCGAGCGTGCTCTTCATCTCGTCTGCCGGGTCGCTCGTCTGCATCATCGGCGAACTCCTCTTCGCCGCCCTCTCCGACCGGGTCGGGCGCCGCCCGGTGATGATCGGTGGCGTCATCGCGGGGGCCGTGCTCGCGTGGCCGTTCTTCGCTCTGCTGCAGACCGGCACCGCGGGGGGAGCGTTGCTCGCCTTCTCTCTCATCAACGGTCTCGCCATCGGAGCCACCTTCGGTCCACTCGCGGCCTTCATGGGCGAGCGCTTCCACACCGGCTCGCGGTTCACCGGTCTGTCGCTGGGCTATCAGCTCGCTGCGACGACCGGCGGCGGCTTCGGCCCGCTCATCATGACCGCCCTCATCGCCGGCGACCCGGGCGACGTGGCTCCCATCGTGTGGTTCGTCGCCGGGGTGGCCGTGCTGAGCATCATCGCGCTCGTGTTCTCGAAGGAGCGTGCCGTAGAGGCCCCGTCGCTCGGCGGGAGTGAGAAAGGCGCCGCGACCTCGCACCTGACGCGTGCGTCCCGCCATCGCGTCGCGCACTCCGCATCCGGCGAGGCCGCCCGGTGAGCGCATCGCCGACGATCCACGGCGTGTCTGCGTTCAAGGACCCCGACGTCGAGGTCGAGCGTCTGCCGGGCGGCGTGATCGAAATGCGCTCGCGGCACGAGCTCTCGGCAGCGCCGGTCACGACCTTGCACTGGTTGCGTCGGTGGGCTCGCAGGACGCCGCACTCCGTCCTGCTCACCGAAGTTGCACCCGATGGGGAACGACGCGCGCTCGATTACGCGAGCGCCTGGTCCGCCATCGCGCGGACCGCGGTGGGCCTGGCCGAGCAGGGAATCCAGCGCGGCGAACGGGTGGCCGTGATCGCGACCAACAGCATCGAGTCGTTCATCTACGGCCACGCGATCATGCTGGCAGGCGCGATGTGGGCGCCGATCGCGCCGCAGTACCTCCGCCCGGGCGCCGACCCGGCGCGCATCGCCGGAGTGCTGGACGTCGTCGATCCCGCGCTCATCGTGGTCCCGGATCCTGCGTTGCACGCGGGACTTCCTGACGGGCGGATCGCGGTGACGAGCATGCGTCCCCGCGACGAGCACACTCGTGATCGCGCGCACGACGTCGGCGACCAGCTGCTCGCCGTGGCGCAGGACGACGACGCCGTCAAGCTGCTGCTGACCTCCGGGTCGACCGGTACGCCGAAGGCCGTCGTCTACACGCATCGGATGCTCGTCAGCAACATGCGGGCCACGGCCGACGTGTGGCCGTTCGTGACGGATCACGCGCCGGTGCTGGTGGACTGGCTGCCCTGGAACCACGCCTTCGGGGGCAACGCGAACATCGACATGGTGCTCCTCGGGGGAGGCACCCTTCACATCGATGATGCGCACGGTCGTCCCCAGGAACTCGTTCGAACGATCGCCTCGATCACGGAGTTCTCGCCCACGTTCCACGCCGCTGTCCCTGCCACCTTCCACGCCCTCCTCCCGGTGTTGGAAGCCGATGACGCGTTTCGACGGGCGTTCTTCGCCCGCTCCGACGCGCTCTTCTCCGCCGGAGCCGCGATGCCGATGACCACGTTCCACCGGCTGCGCGAGTTGTCGCTGACCGTCCGAGAGCGGCCGGTGCCCGTGCTTACGGGCTGGGGATCGACGGAGGTGGGGCCGGCGGCCACGACCGTCCACACCACCGACAGCGAACCCGGCCACATCGGGCCCCCGCTGCCCGGAGTGACCGTGCGGCTGGTCCCGGTGGCCGACAAGCTCGAACTGCGGGTGAAGGGGCCCGGCGTGATGCCCGGATACTGGCGAGCGCCGGATCTAACGGCCGCGGTGTTCGATGGCGACGGCTTCTATCGATCGGGCGACGCCGGCGTCCTCGTGGACGAGGACGACCCGGGTCGCGGGTTCCGCTTCGACGGCCGCATCGCAGACGACTTCAAGTTGGCCAACGGGTCATGGGTGAACGTCGACCGCCTGCGCTCGAGCCTGCTCGCCCAGGGCGGTGCAGCGGTGCGCGACGTCGTCGTCGCCGGACCGGACCGTCCTCACCTCGTGGCGGTGTTCTGGGTGGAGGAGGGCGCACGAGTGGACGTCGACGCCGTCATCGGCGCTCACAACGCGCACACGTCGGGGCAGACCAACCTGATCCGGGCCGCCGCCGTCTTGCCCGGGGAACCGCCGGCAGACCTGCTCTCGCCGAAAGGGCTGATCAAACCGGCCCCGTTCCGCGTCGCCTCGGTCGGACTGATCGACGCGCTTTATCACCTCGATGCCGTCGGGGCGAAGGAGGCCTCATGATCACCGTCGATTCCGCGGGTGAGCTCCGTGAGCGGGTGGGAAGCGTGCTCGGAGAGAGCAGCTGGGTCACGGTGCCCGCTGAGCGCATCGCCGCCTTCGGGAAGCTCACCGGTGACGAGCATTGGATCCACGTGGACCGTCCGCGTGCGAAGTCGGAGGGGCCGTTCGGCGACGTGCTCGCGCACGGCTTCCTCCTGCTCAGCCTCGTCACCGGTCTCGCCAACGAGTGCTACGCGGTGCGCCGGGCGCAGCGCTGGACGAACTACGGGCTGGACAGGGTGCGGTTCACCGCGCCGGTCACGCCCGCGGATTCGCTGCGGCTGCGGTTGACGCTCGACTCCCTCGAGGAGACCTCGGCCGGTTATCGGCTCGTCCTCGGCTGCGTCCTCGAGCGGAAAGGCTCGGATCGCCCGGCGATGATCGCCGACTGGATCGTCTTGATCACCGAAGGAGACTCGCGATGAGCGACTACGTATCGATCGGCCAGGAGGGCACGTTCCTCGACCACATCGGTGGCATCGAGTGGAGTGCCGCACCGGACGCGATCGGCATCCGCCTCACGGTGCGATCGGCCCATGTGAACCCGAACGGCACCGTGCACGGGGGACTCATTCTGACTCTTCTCGACTTCACGCTCGGTGCGGAGGTCGAGCGCTCGCTCGGTGCGGGCCAGCAGGGGCATCCCATCACGATCCAGCTCTCCAGCAGCATGATCGGCGCTGCTTCCCTCGGCGAGACGCTGCTCGGCTCGGCCCGGGTCACCGCGCGCACCAAGACCATGAGCTTCGTGGCGGGGGAGATCACCTGTGATGGCCGCCTGATCGCGTCCGCGGCAGCGGTGTTCCGCAACCCGCGGACCGCGTGAAAGGAACAGCGATGACCCCCTCTCGAACGACAGCGCACATCATCGACACCCATCACCACGTGGGCGAACTTGCTCTGGGAATGGGAGAAGAAGGGACGACGGTCGACGGGGCCAGCATCCGGCCGGTCGAGGTGCACGCTGCGATGCTCGATCAGTTCGGTCTGACCGCCGCCTGTGTCCTGCCCGGCTTCCAGTACGACCGCAGCGAGGGAATCGCCAGCACGCGCGCACTCAACGACGGCATCGTCGCGTATCGCAACAGTCTGCCCAGCCGATTCCCCCTCGCGCTCGGCACGGTCGAACCCCTGCATCGCGATTCGCTCTGCCGAGACGAGGTGGCGCGACTCGTCGACGAATGCCGCATCGACGGCCTGGCGTGGCACACCCGCTACCAGGGCGTGGCGCTCTCCGACCGTCGGATGCACGTCCTGATCGATCTCGCTACCGAACACGGACTGCCCTGCTACCTCCACCTGTTCAGCGAGTCGGGTCTGGAAGCTCCGTGGTCGCTGTTGGATCTGGCGACCGCGCATCCGGATGCCACCCTCGTGGCGCTGGACGGATTCTCCGGTGCCACGCAGATCCGCTACCTCTTCGACATTGCGGAGCGTTGCCCCAACGTGCTTTTCGACACCGCCATCTGCTTCCCCTTGCTCCGCCCTCTCGACGAGTTCGTCGGGCGGTTCGGCTCGGAGCGGCTCCTGTTCGGAACCGACTCGTACGCGCAGCCGCTCCTGTACAACACGCCATCCGTGATGCACGAACTCCTGGCATCCGACATGCCGCAAGAGGACCTCGAGAACATCATGTGGCGAAACCTCCTCCGTGTCTTCCCACAGGCGGCGACGCGGCTCACCCTCACCGACCCCTCGTCCTGACCTCGAATGGAGAGACCATGAAAGCCGCTCGTTTCCACGCCGCGCGAGACCTGCGCGTCGAGGACGTCCCCGAACCCGTCCTCCGACCCGGCGCCGTCATGGTCGACATCGCCTGGTGCGGGATCTGCGGGAGCGACCTGCACGAGTACCTCGTCGGTCCGAACTTCATCCCCCATCCGGGACACCCGCACCCGATCTCCGGCGAGGAGCCGCCGATCATCATGGGCCACGAGTTCTCGGGTACCGTCAGCGCGGTCGGGGAGGGCGTCACCGATCTCGTCGTCGGCCAGAACGTCGTCGTCGAGCCCTACATCATCCGCGACGACGTGCCCATGGGACCCGATGACGAGTATCAGCTGTCGCCGGACACGAACTTCGTCGGGCTCGCGGGCCGCGGCGGCGGATTGAGCGAGAAGGTCGTCGCCGACCGGAAGTGGGTCCACCCCATCGGGGACATCCCCCTCGACCAGGCCGCCCTCATCGAACCGCTCGCGGTGGCTCACCACGCGGTGACGCGCAGCGGTGCCGAGCGGGGTCAGACCGCTCTGGTGGGCGGGGCGGGCCCGATCGGCCTCATGACGGCAGCCATCTTGAAGGCCAAGGGCCTGAACGTGGTCGTGTCGGAGATCAATCCCGCGCGCAAGGAGAAAGCGCGGGTCGTCGGCGTGGATGCCGTCTTCGATCCCTCGGAGACGGATGTCGCCCAGGCCGTCCGCGATCGCACGGGCGGTCGCGGCGCCGATGTCGCGTTCGAGTGCACGAGTGTCCAGCCCGTGCTCGACATGCTGATGGATGCCGTGAAGCCCACCGGCACCATCGTCAACGTGTCCGTGTGGATGACGCCGGCAGCCGTCGACATGGAGCGTGTCGTCATAAAGGAGATCACCTTGCGCGGATCCATGGCCTACGCCCACGACCACGCCGCTGTCATCGCCCTCATCCAGGAGGGATCCATCGATCTGACCCCGCTCATCACGAGCCGGATCGCTTTGGAGGATGTCGTCGAGCAGGGCTTCGAACGACTCATCCAGAACAACGAGACCGAGGTGAAGATCCTCGTCCATCCGTGATCGTCCGCTG
>NZ_JARHXC010000287.1:0-6052 GCF_029222405.1 Microbacterium sp. Kw_RZR3
GTGGGGCGCGATCTTCGTCGCGCCCCACGCGATCGGCCTGGCGCTGTTCACGCTCGTCCCGATCGGCATCGCCCTCGTGATGAGCCTCAATGACTGGCCGATGATCGGATCGCCGACGTTCGTCGGGCTCGACAACTTCACCGACCTGCTGGGCAGCAGAACGTTCCGCACCGCGATGCTGAACACCCTGCTGTTCGTCGTTCTGTACCTGCCCCTGAACGTGATCGTTTCGCTCGGAATGGCGGCGTGGCTGACTCCCAAGATCAAGCACCGTCAGATCTTCCGCGTGCTTTTCTTCCTGCCCACCGTGACGCCGATCGTTGCGAACGCGGTGGTCTGGCGCATGCTGTATCAGCCCGGCGGTGCCATCGACGCGACCTCGCAGACCCTGTTCGGGCTGCGGGCCCCCGACTTCCTCGCCGACCCGCACTGGGCCATGATCGCCATCGTCGTCATGAGCGTCTGGCAGGGCTTCGGCTACAACATGATCGTCTTCTCATCGGCGCTGGATGCCGTGCCCGAGAACCAGCTCGAGGCGGCGGCGCTCGACGGCGCGAGCCCGTGGACGACGTTCTGGCGCATCAAGCTGCCGTTGATCTCTCCGTCGCTGTTCTTCGCCACCGTCATGACGCTGATCACCTCGTTCCAGGTGTTCATCCAGCCCTACATCATGACCAAGGGCGGCCCCGGCGAGTCGACCATCACGCTGGTGCAGTTCATCTACAACCAGGGCTTCACTTTCCAGAAGCTCGGTCTCGCCGCCGCGGCCGCCTTCATCCTGTTCGTCGTCATCCTGGGGGTCACCGCGGTGCAGTTCCTCGGCCAGAAGAAGTGGGTGCACTATGACTGAGCTCGCTCTCCGCACGCGCGGCTCCCAGCGCCGCTCCGCCTCGACAGACGCGCCGCGTGTCGCATCCCGCAGCGTGTCTCGCGTGCGCTCGTCGATCGGCTACGCGCTGCTGATCCTGGTCGCGCTGCTGTTCCTCTCGCCGCTCATCTTCATGGTGGCCACCTCGCTCAAGCCGCCGGCAGAGGTGTTCACCTCGCCGCCGACGCTCGTCGGCTCGGTCATTCAGTGGTCGAACTACGCCGACGTGTTCGACTACGCCCCGTTCGGCCGGTACCTCGTCAACGGCATGATCGTGGCGATCGGTGGAACACTTCTCACCCTGGTCGTCTCGGCATTGTCCGGATATGCCTTCGCGAGGCTGCGCTTCCGCGGGCGTGGAGCCACCTTCGCCGTGTTCCTGGCCACGATGATGCTGCCGCAGGAGGTCATCATCGTCCCCGCCTTCGTGTTGATGCGCGAACTCGGCTGGGTTAACTCGTACCAGGCCCTCATCGTGCCGTGGGCCTTCACGGCTCTCGGCGCCTTCCTGCTGCGGCAGTTCTTCATGACGGTGCCGCAGGAGCTCGAGGACGCCGCGCGTATCGACGGTGCCGGCACGGTCACCACGTTCCTTCGCATCATGCTGCCGCTGGCGCGTCCGACCCTCGCGGTGCTCGCGGTGTTCACCTTCATCACCTACTGGAACTCGTTCCTGTGGCCGCTCATCGTCGTGAACGACGTCACCCAGCTCGGCACGATCCCGCTCGGTCTGCAGTTGTTCGTCGGCCAGCAGGGCACGCAATGGCACTTGATCATGGCGGCATCCGTCATCTCGATGCTGCCGACCACCGTGCTGCTGATCGTGCTCCAGCGTTACCTGATCCGCGGCATCGTCACGTCCGGCCTCGGCGGACGCTGACCCGCTCCTTCCCCTGTCTTCTCGAAAGGTCCTGAGTCATGGCGATGTTCGCTGACAATCCCGTCCGCCCCGAGCCGTATCAGCGGTTCGAGCACGAGACACCGAAGTGGTTCCAAGACGCCAAGCTCGGCATCTTCATCCATTGGGGCCCCTACTCCGTGCCCGCGTGGGCGGAGCCGATCGGTGCTCACGGCACCTTCGACAAGGTGTACTGGGACACGCACAATCCCTACGCCGAGTGGTACTACAACACCATGCGCATCGAGGGCAGCCCGGCCCACATTCACCAGCAGGAGGTCTACGGCGGAGCCCCGTACGACGATTTCCTCGACAGGTGGACCGTCGAGCGCTTCGATGCATCGAAGGTGATGGATGCCATCGCCCGCACCGGCGCGCGGTACGTGGTGCCGACCTCGAAGCATCACGACGGCGTGACGCTGTGGGACGCCCCCGGCACCGGTGAGCGCAACACCGTCCGCCGCGGACCGCACCGTGACCTGATCGGCGAGATCCACGATGCCGCCGTGGCGCACGACGTGCGGTTCGGCGTCTACTATTCGGGCGGTCTCGACTGGCACTTCGGCGGCAACCCGCCGATCTGCGGCGACCTCGGTGACGAGCATCGTCCGAACGACAAGGCGTACGCCGACTACGCCTACGAGCACGTGGCCGACCTCATTCGTCGGTACCACCCCGCTGTTCTGTGGGGCGACATCGAGTGGCCCGATGCGGGCAAGCCCGAGGGCGAGCGCAGCCTGGTCCAGATGCTCGACCTCTACTACGCCGAGGTGCCCGACGGCGTGGTAAACGACCGGTGGGGAATGACGCACTGGGACTTCCGCACCACCGAGTACGAGGCGGGCAGCGCCGCCCACGAGGGCGCCTGGGAGCACACCCGCGGCATCGGCTTCTCGTTCGGACACAACCGACTCGAAGACGCGTCTCACTCGCTGAGTGGGACGGATGCCATCCGCCTGTTCGTCGACACGGTCTCGCGCGGCGGCAACCTGCTGTTGAACATCGGTCTCACCGCCGAGGGCGAGATCCCCGAGCTGCAGGCGCGCACCTTGGATGCACTGGGAGCCTGGAACGCCGTGCACGGCGACGCGATCTTCGGGTCGCGTCCGCTGCGGGCCGACGTCGCACCCACCGACGAGCCGTGGACCCGCTGGACGCAGTCGGACGACACGGCGCACCTGTTCGTGGAGGTTCCCGCCGGGCGCACCGCTCGCATCGCGGCCCCGTCGAGGGAACTGCTCCTTCGTGACGCGGCGGCGGGTCCCGGTGTGGAGCGGCTCGCCGTAGAAGACGGTGTGATCGTCGTCACCGCCGCGGTCGATGCTGTGCCCGGCCCCATCCGCATCGACGTTCCCCTGGATGCCGGCTGATCGGTATCCCCGTCATGGCGGGAGAGCTCTCACGGATCATGAGCGGTCGAGGGACGAGGGCGGGCGAAGCGCGGGCGTGACCAGGGGTGCGAACGCACGAGAGCCCGCGACGCCGAAGCGCTGCGGGCTCTCGTCGAGTCGTTTCGTCAGTCGGTGCCGGCGTCGAACGCGGCGGACTCGCCCGCGGCATCCGTCGCCTCGGCGAGGCGCTCTCCGGCGGCCGAGAGGGGCGCGGCGGGCTCGATGATCTCCTGAGCCCCGCCGACCGCGACGTCGCCGACGAGTTCGCCGGTCGGACCGCCGATGAGGCCCTGGGCCGCGTACTGCTCGAGGCGCGCGCGCGAGTCGGCGATGTCGAGGTTACGCATCGTGAGCTGGCCGATGCGGTCGACGGGGCCGAACGCGGCGTCGCCGACGCGCTCCATCGACAGCTTCTCGGGCGAGTACGACATCCCGGATGCCACGGTGTCGAGGATCGTGTAGTCCTCGCCGCGGCGCAGGCGCACGGTGACCGAGCCGGTGATGGTCGAGCCGACCCACTTCTGGATCGACTCGCGCAGCATGAGCGACTGCGGTTCGAGCCAGCGGCCCTCGTACATGAGGCGGCCGAGGCGACGACCCTGTTCGTGGTACGTGGCGAGGGTGTCTTCGTTCAGGATGCTGTTGACCAGGCGCTCGTACGTGAGGAACAGCAGCGCCATGCCCGGTGCCTCGTAGATGCCGCGCGACTTGGCCTCGATGATGCGGTTCTCGATCTGGTCGCTCATGCCCAGGCCGTGACGCCCGCCGATCGTGTTGGCCTCGCGGACCAGCGCCACCGGGTCGTCGTAGCGCGTGCCGTTGATCGCGACCGGGCGGCCGGCCTCGAACTCGACGGTCACGTCTTCGGTCTCGATCTCGACCGCGGGGTCCCAGAAGCGCACGCCCATGATGGGCTCCACGATCTCGAGCGACACGTCGAGGTGCTCGAGCGTCTTCGCCTCGTGCGTGGCGCCCCAGATGTTGGCATCCGTCGAGTAGGCCTTCTCGGCGCTGTCGCGGTAGGGGAAGTCGTGGGCGACGAGCCACTCGCTCATCTCTTTGCGGCCGCCGAGCTCGGTGACGAAGTCGGCATCGAGCCACGGCTTGTAGATGCGCAGGGCGGGGTTGGCGAGCAGGCCGTAGCGGTAGAACCGCTCGATGTCGTTGCCCTTGTAGGTGGAGCCGTCGCCCCAGATGTCGACGCCGTCTTCTTTCATCGCGCGCACGAGCAGCGTGCCGGTGACGGCGCGGCCCAGCGGCGTCGTGTTGAAGTACGTGCGACCGCCCGAGCGGATGTGGAAGGCGCCGCACGCCAGGGCGACGAAGCCCTCTTCGACGAGCGCGGTCTTGCAGTCGACCAGGCGCGAGACCTCGGCGCCGTACTGCGTGGCGCGGCCCGGGATCGACGCGATGTCGTCTTCGTCGTACTGCCCGAGGTCACCGGTGTACGTGCAGGGGATGGCGCCCTTGTCGCGCATCCACGCGACGGCCACCGAGGTGTCGAGGCCACCCGAGAAGGCGATGCCGACGCGCTCGCCGACGGGAAGGGACTGCAGGACCTTGGACATACGCCGATTCTATCGGGGGAGGATGCCGCGGCCCGACCCGTGTGGAGGTCGAGCGCCCCGTTCGAGGGCTGGGGAGGAGGAGTGTCAGCCGACCGTGACGGCGGTGATCTCCACCGGAGTCGCGGGCGCACCGTCTGCGGCGCCGCCCTCGACGCCGGCCTGGCCGATCTTCTCGACCACGGCGAGGCCCTCGGGCGACATCTTTCCGAAAACGGTGTACTTCGGCGGCAGCTTCGTGTCGGCGTAGACCAGGAAGAATTGCGAGCCGTTCGTGCCGGGCTGGCCGGTGTTGGCCATCGCGACCGTTCCCGCGGGATAGGTCTCGTTGCCGTCGAGTTCGTCGGCGAACGTGTACCCCGGCCCGCCGCGACCCGTTCCGGTGGGATCGCCGCACTGGAGCACGAAGATGCCCTGCGTCGTGAGGCGGTGGCACTGCGTGTCGGTGAAGTACTGCTGCTGCGCGAGCGACACGAAGCTCTCGACCGTGCACGGCGTGCGCGCGCCCGTGAGGGTCATCGGGATCTGCCCCGCCGAGGTCTCGAGGGTGACTTCGACATCCCCGGTCGGCCGCTCGGTGTCGGCGCTCGGAGGGGTGACGTCGACCGAGGGCTTCCCCGACGTGGGGTAGGCGCACGCGCCGGCCGCGCTCGGCTCGCTCGCGGGCGGCGCGGAGGGGGTCGGCCCCGCACATCCGGCGAGCAGGAGCAGGGCGGAAGCGGCGAGAGCCGCCGAGATCAGTCGCGTGCGCACGCGCTCCAGGGTAGAGCGCCCGGGGCGTGGCATCCATTCGCTGTGCAGGCCTGCGGAGGCGGTGTCGGACCCTCTCGATAGGATGGGGTGTACCGCCGGACAACATGCGAGGAGCACTCATGCCCGGAATCGTGATCGTCGGCGTCCAGTGGGGCGACGAGGGCAAGGGCAAGGCCACCGATCTGCTCGGTGAGCGCACCGACTGGGTGGTGAAGTTCAACGGCGGCAACAACGCCGGCCACACCGTCGTCATCGGCGACGAGAAGTACGCGCTGCACCTGCTGCCCAGCGGCATCCTGTCTCCGGGGGTCACCCCCGTCATCGGCAACGGCGTCGTCGTCGATCTCGAGGTGCTGTTCAACGAGCTCGAGGCGCTGAATGCGCGCGGTCTCGACACCACGCGCCTGAAGATCAGCGCCAACGCGCACATCATCACGCAGTACCACCGCACGCTCGACAAGGTCACCGAGCGCTTCCTCGGCAAGCGCATGATCGGCACCACCGGCCGCGGCATCGGTCCGGCCTACGCCGACAAGATCAACCGCGTGGGCATCCGCGTGCAAGACCTCTTCGACGA
>NZ_JARHXC010000288.1:0-44419 GCF_029222405.1 Microbacterium sp. Kw_RZR3
GTTGTGCGGCAACGACCCCTCCGACCGCCCATCTGCGGCGAACGAGCGGCTCGATGTAGTCACGCGCCCGGTGACTTGCCGCACATATGCGGCAACGGCCACCATGGGCGCCCTTCTGCGGCAAATGAGCGGGGGCTCGAGGTAGTCACGCGCGCGGCGACTTGCCGCAGTTGTGCGGCAACGGCCCCGCGAGGCCCACCCCCGTCGCGGGAGCGGGCCCCGCGGCATCCGGTGTCAGAAACCGATCGCGGCCCGATAACGCGGCTTGTGACCCGTGCGGATACCGGTGACGCTCGGCTTGTTCTCGTACACGCCCGCACCCCAGTTGCCCTCGACGAGCACGGGCCCGTCGGGGCCGACGACGATGTCCCACCCGACGTACTGCACCTGCGGCACGACGCGGGCGACCTGGTCGACGAATGCCCTGACCTCGTCGATCATCGGCAGCTGGAAGTCGGCGATGCGCACGCCCGAGTCGGGGTGCAGCTCGTGCACGTGCCCGTGCGAGTCGTAGCCGGCCCCGAGGGCGTGGCCGTTCTCGTCGAGCATCGTGTAGAAGCCGCCGAAGGTCATCTGGTCGCTGACCGCGCCGCGGCCGAACTTCTGCGCCATCGCCAGGATGTGCGTGGTCGACCCGTCGAAGAACGCCGTGACGCGGGTGGTGTTGACGGTGCCGGGGCAGACGGCCGCGAGGTCGTCGTGCTGGCGGATGACCTCTTCGACCAGGATCTCGCCGCGCTCCAGCAGACCGCGGTGGAACGCGTCCCAGTCCTCGACCTCGGCCGCGTGGTACCGGTGCACGCCGGTGCCGGCCTGACCGACCGGCTCCTTCGTCACGATGGTGCCCAGGCGCTCGGTGAAGGCGCGCAGGTCGTCGGCGTTGTCGGCATCCACGACCATCCACTCACGGCGCAGGAAATCGCTGAACCGGCGGTCGAACTCCACCTTGTCCTGGAAGATCCCGCGGTAGTCCGGGTGGTCGTACTTCTGCGAGATCTGATTCGACACCGGGTGCGTCATGTACGTCGCGCGTTCCGCGGGGGTGAGGATCGCGAAGTCGTAGTCGATGTAGTCCTGGAACCCGACGTTCTTCACTCCCGCCTGGTAGAGCATGTCGGCGACCACCAGCGGCAGGGACTTGCCGTGCTGCTCGGACGCTTCCTTCGCTCGCTCGACCACCGACCCGACGTCGATACGGCGGGCGCGTCCGGCGAGGTAGCGCAGACGGGTGACGGGGGAGAAGCCCTGCTTAGGCATGCACGCTCCGGGGTCGGGGATCACGGACCCCGTTAGTCTAGATGTGTGACCTCCACGCTCCCTGCTCGCGCGTCCGCCGCCGGGGGAGTCGCTCCGATCGCGTGGGTCTCCGAGGCTGCGTTGCGCCACAACGCACCCCTGGCCGTGGGTGGCGACGACGACGTTCTCGCCGCCGACGCGTGGGGTCACGGTGCCGAGTGGGTGGCATCCGTTCTCGCCGGACAAGGGATGGATGCCACGGCCCTCGACGCCCCGACCCTGTTCGGCCTGCCCGGAACGCACGCGCGGCCCGTGATGTCGCTCCGCGGCCGGGCGCTGGGCACGAAGCCCCTCCTCCGCGGCGAGGGCGTGTCGTACGGGTATACGCACCGCGCCCCGCGAGACACGACGGTCGCGTTGGTCACCGGGGGATACGCGCAGGGAGTCGTTCGCTCTCTCGGCAACGCCGTGACCGTGTCGATCGACGGACGGCGGCACCGCATCGTCGGTCGCGTGGCCATGGACGTCTCGGTCGTCGACATCGGCGAGACGACGATCGCTCGCGGAGCGGAGGTCGTGTTCTTCGGCGACCCCGCGATCGGCCAGCCTTCCCTCGAGGAATGGACGGATGCCACGGGCTGGACCGCGGCCGAGATCGTCGCCGCCGTGGGTGTCCGCGCCGAACGGCGAGTCGCCGCGTGAGCGCCGAGTACCGCGTCGACCTCGACGCCTTCACCCGAAACCTGCGTCGCGTGCGCGAGGCGGTGGCCCCGGCGCAGCACATGTTCGTCGTGAAGGACGACGCGTACGCGCACGGGCTCGACGTGCTCGTCCGTCGCGCCTGGAACGAGGGCGTGCGCTGGTTCGGAGCCTTCGACGTCATCACCGGCGCGGCGGTCCGGGCGGCGACGGGACCGGATGCGCGCATCTTCGTGTGGCTCATCGGCGGGGCCGATGACCTGGCCGCGGGGATCGCGGCCGACCTCGACCTGGGTATCGGAGACCAGGCGCTCCTCGACGACCTGGCCGCTCTCGACACCCGAGGCGTCGCCCGCGTGCACCTCAAGATCGACACGGGGCTCCACCGCAACGGCATCCGTCCGGAGGCGTGGGGCGCGGCTCTCGTCCAGACGTCCGCCCTCGTGGCCGCGGAGCGAGCCCGGTTCGAGGGCATCTGGTCGCATATCTCCGAAGCCTCGGATGCCGATGACGACGATGCCCGCGCGCTGTTCCTCTCCGCGCGGGAGGCGGCCCGCACCGCCGGCTTGGAGCCTCGCTTCTCGCACCTGGCCGCCAGTGCGGCGGGCTTCGCCCGTGGCGAGTTCCGCGAAGACCTGGTGCGCGTCGGCGCGTTCTCGTACGGCATCCGACCGGCGGGCGGGCCGGGGGAGACCGAGCTCGGGATCGAGCCGATCTCCACGCTCGTCGCGACCGTCACCGCGGTGGATCCGGAGCACGTGCGCCTCGATGTCGGGAGCCTGCACGGTCTGCCGAGCGCCCTGTCGGGCCGCTTCGACGTCGCGACGACCGCCGGTCCTCGCCGGGTCGAGGCGATCGGTCTCACCTCCCTCACCGTCGCGCCGTGGGACGCGGTCGTCGGCGAGACGGTCCCCGTCTTCGGCCGCGACGCACTGGCGAGCGCGACCGACCTCGCGGAGCTGATCGACACGATCGGCGAGGAGATCGCGCTCCGCGTTTCGCCCGTCGTCCCTCGCGTCTACGCGGGGCAGGTGGACTGACGGCACAGAAAAGGCCCCGTCCGCTCCTGTCGGAGCGAAACCGGGGCCCGTTCTGGGGGAGTCTCAGTCGGCGGCGTGGAGACGCGCGGTCTCGTCGTGCCACGAGGTGGCGACGCTGCGCAGCTTCTCTTCGTACTTGCGGCCGTGGTGCGCGCAGAACAGCAGCTCGCTGCCGTTGACCTCGGCAGCGATGTACGCCTGCGCGCCGCAGGAGTCACAGCGATCCGCCGCCGTCAGGCGGTGGTCGAGAACGGACGCTTCGGGTGCGGTCGTGGTGGTCATCTCGGGTGCCCTCCTCAAGTGGTCGTTGGGCGAGTCTCCATATACAACCACGCGGATGTTTCCCCTATGCCGCGGCTTGATCACATTTCGCTGTGCGCGTACGGTGACCCGACCGTGCTGTGTGTCTGGCAGGGGATGTCGGCGGCCCCGATTACGCTGGGAAATCGTGACGTCCGAGTACTCCGCCCATCATCTCCAGGTCCTCGAGGGCCTCGAAGCCGTCCGCAAGCGCCCGGGCATGTACATCGGCTCCACCGATTCGCGCGGTCTGATGCACTGCCTGTGGGAGATCATCGACAACTCGGTCGATGAAGCGCTCGCCGGTCACGGCAGCCGCATCGACATCGTCCTCCACGCCGACGGCAGCGTCGAAGTGCGCGACCGCGCCCGCGGCATCCCGGTCGACGTCGAGCCGCGGACCGGGCTCACCGGCGTCGAGGTCGTCTTCACCAAGCTCCATGCCGGTGGCAAGTTCGGTGGCGGTTCGTACGCGGCGTCCGGCGGTCTGCACGGTGTCGGCGCGTCCGTCGTGAATGCTCTGTCGGAGCGCCTCGACGTCGAGGTCGACCGCGGCGGCAAGACCTACGCCATGTCGTTCCACCGTGGCGAGCCCGGTCTCTTCGCCGGCGACACGCCCGACTCTGCCTTCACGCCGTTCGAGCGCAGCAGTGAGCTGCGCGTCGTCGGCAAAGCCCCCCGCGGTGTCACCGGTACGCGCATCCGTTACTGGGCCGACCGACAGATCTTCACCAAGGACGCGACGTTCGGCCTCGACGAACTCGTCCAGCGCGTGCGCCAGACGGCGTTCCTCGTGCCGGGACTCGAGATCGTCGTGCTCGACGAACGCGGTGACGAGAAGGTCGAGACGAGCTACCGCTTCGACGGCGGGATCTCGGAGTTCGCGGACTTCCTCGCCCCCGACGCGGCCGTGACCGACACCTGGCGCCTCACGGGCACCGGCACGTTCACCGAGACGGTTCCCGTGCTCCAGCCCGGCGGGTCGATGATCCCGACCGAGGTGCAGCGCGAGTGCGAGGTCGACATCGCGGTTCGGTGGGGCACCGGCTACGACACGACGACCCGGTCGTTCGTCAACATCATCGCCACGCCCAAGGGCGGGACGCACCAGCAGGGTTTCGAGCAGGGCCTCATGAAGGTGCTGCGCGCGCAGGTCGAGCAGAACGCGCGCAAGCTCAAGGTGGGCAACGACAAGATCGAGAAGGACGACCTTCTCGCCGGTCTCACGGCGGTGCTGACCGTCCGCCTCCCCGAGCCGCAGTTCGAGGGCCAGACCAAAGAGGTGCTGGGCACTCCCGCGGTGCGGCAGATCGTGGCATCCGTGGTCCAGAAAGAGCTCGCGGCTCGCTTCGCGTCGGCCAAGCGCGACGACAAGGCGCAGACGGCGCAGTTGCTCGAGAAGATCGTTTCCGAGATGAAGGCGCGCATCTCTGCGCGCACGCACAAAGAAACCCAGCGACGCAAGAACGCCCTCGAGTCGTCGTCGCTGCCGGCGAAGCTCGTCGACTGCCGGTCGAACGACGTCAACGACTCGGAGCTGTTCATCGTCGAGGGCGACTCCGCGCTCGGCACGGCGAAGCTCGCGCGCAACAGCGAGTACCAGGCTCTGCTGCCCATCCGCGGAAAGATCCTCAACACGCAGAAGGCGTCGATCAGCGACATGCTGTCGAATGCCGAGTGCGCCTCGATCATCCAGGTCATCGGGGCCGGATCCGGTCGCTCGTTCGATCTCAGCGCGGCCCGCTACGGCAAGATCATCCTGATGAGCGACGCCGACGTCGACGGCGCCCACATCCGCACACTGCTGCTGACACTGTTCTTCCGCTACATGCGCCCGCTCGTCGAAGAAGGGCGCGTGTATGCCGCCGTGCCGCCCCTGCATCGCGTCGTGGTGATGAACCCCGGCACCAAGCCCAACGAGACGATCTACACGTACAGCGAGCAGGAGCTGCACGGCCTCCTCACGAAGCTTCGGCGCAGCAACAAGCGGTGGCAGGAGCCCGTCCAGCGGTACAAGGGCCTCGGAGAGATGGATGCCGACCAGCTCGCGACCACCACGATGGACCGGGCGGGTCGCATGCTGCGCCGTGTCCAGGTCGAGCACATCGAGCAGGCCGCCGAGGTGTTCGACCTGCTCATGGGCAGCGACGTCGCTCCGCGCCGGGAGTTCATCATCGACTCGAGCGACCGGCTGGCACGCGAGCGCATCGACGTCTGATACCGAGACGCGCTGGCGGGTGCCGTCGGCCGGATCCGCACGACCGATCGAACCGCTTTCACGGCCCGCACCGGTGTGAGCAGCGAGACGTCAGCGGACCGAAGTCCCGATCGCGCCGATGACCGCCTCGAGATGCTGACCCGAGGCGTCGCGCTTCGCACCGCTGTCGGGCAGCGTGCGCACGGAGCCGTCGGAGCCGACCGCGCGCGGGTCTGTTCCGACCCAGGCGAGCACGAGGGCGTCCTCCCCGCGCAGAAGCCGCTGCGCGCGCACCCCACCCGTGGCGCGTCCCTTGGCGGGGTACTCGGTGAACGCCGAGACCTTCGCGCTGCCCGCGTCGGTTCCGGGAAGCGCGGCACTGGAGCCCGCGACGGTGACGACCACGGCGTCGAAAGCCGCGGCTCCGACGACCGAGAACGCGATGACGCGAGCGCCGTCGGAGAGGCGGATCCCCGCCATGCCACTCGCGGAGCGACCCTGCGGACGCACCGAGGACGCGTCGAAACGCAAGAGCTGCGCGTCGCTCGCGACGAAGACGAGCTCGGCGTTGTCGCCCGCCGGAGCGGCGCCCACGACGCGGTCTCCGTCACGGAGAGCGATGATCTCGATCTCGGGCTTGGTGCTGAGCTCGCTGGCCGCGACGCGCTTGACGACGCCCTGCTCGGTTCCCAGCGCGATGGTCGGTCCGTCGGTGAGCGGCACGAGCGCGATGACGCTCTCGCCCTTCGCCAGCGTGAGGTACTGCTCGACCTTGGTACCGGCCGCCAGCTGCACCGAGTTGGCGGGCACGGAGGGGAGGTCGACGGGGGAGAAGCGCACGAGGCGGCCGGTGGAGGTCACGGCGCCGATGTCGCCCCGCGTCGTCGTGTCGACAGCGGAGCGGATGGCGTCGTGCTTCGAACGGCGGGCGGGGGGGACCACGCCCCCCGCGGGAGCATCGGCGATGAGTTCGGCGCGGACCATCCGGCCGGTGGCCGACAGGAAGACCCGGCACGGCGCGTCGGCGATCTGCAGATCGGCGGCGGCTGCGGCTTTCGCCGAACGCGGCTGCACCGGTCCGCCGTTCAGAAGCAGCGTGCGACGCGGGGTTCCGTAGGCCTCGGCGGCCGCGTCGAGCTCTTTCGCGACCTGCTGACGGAGCAGCGTCTCGCTGCCGAGCAGCTCGACCAACTGGGCGATCTCGGCGTTCAACTGATCGCGCTCGGCCTCCAGTTCGATCCGCGAGAACTTCGTGAGACGGCGCAGGCGCAGCTCGAGGATGTACTCGGCCTGCGGGTGAGAGAGGTCGAAGACCTCTTGCAGCTTGGTTCGGGCCTGCTCGCCGTCGTCGGAGGAACGGATGACCTGGATGACCTCGTCGATGTCGAGGATCGCGATGAGCAGGCCCTCGACGAGGTGGAGACGCTCACGCTTACGGGCGAGCCGGTACTCGCTGCGGCGCGTGACGACGCGGATGCGGTGGTCGATGTAGACCCGCAGCATCTCGCGCAGGCCGAGGGTCTGCGGCTGCCCGTCGACGAGGGCGACGTTGTTGATGCCGAACGAGTCCTCGAGGGGCGTGAGGCGGTAGAGCTGCTCGAGGACGGCCTTGGGGTCGAAGCCCGTCTTGATGCCGATGACCAGGCGAAGACCGTTGTTGCGGTCCGTGAGGTCGGTGACGTCGGCGATGCCCGTGAGCTTCTTGGCCTGGACGGCGTCCTTGATCTTCTCGATGACCCGCTCGGGGCCGACGAGGTAGGGGAGCTCGGTGATGACGATGCCGGTCCGGCGGGGACCCAGCGACTCGATGGACGCCTTCGCGCGGGTGCGGAACGTTCCGCGTCCGTTCGTGTACGCGTCCTTGATGCCGTCGAGACCGACGATGATGCCGCCCGAGGGGAGGTCGGGGCCCGGGACGAACTCCATGAGCTCCTCGACCGTGGCATCCGGATTCTGCAGCAGGTGCGTCGCCGCGCCCACCACCTCGATCAGGTTGTGCGGCGCCATGTTCGTGGCCATGCCGACCGCGATGCCGGTCGCCCCGTTGACGAGGAGGTTCGGGAAAGCGGCCGGGAGCACCTCGGGCTGCTGGAACTGTCCGTCGTAGTTCGGGATGAAGTCCACGACGTCTTCGTCGAGATTCTCAGTGAGGGCCAGAGCCGGTGCGGCCAGTCGCGCCTCCGTGTACCGCGGCGCGGCAGGACCGTCGTCGAGCGAGCCGAAGTTGCCGTGGCCGTCGACGAGCGGCACCCGGAGCGAGAAGTGCTGCGCGAGACGCACGAGCGCGTCGTAGATGGGGGCGTCGCCGTGCGGGTGAAGCTTTCCCATCACCTCGCCGACGACACGGGCGCTCTTGACGTGCCCCCGGTCGGGCCGCAGGCCCATCTCGGCCATCTGGTAGAGGATGCGACGCTGCACCGGCTTCAGACCGTCGCGGGCATCGGGAAGAGCGCGCGAGTAGATCACCGAGTAGGCGTACTCGAGGAACGACCCCTGCATCTCGGCGGAGACATCGACATTCTCGATGCGCTCGGACACGGGGGAGGAAGAACGGGAATCGGGCATGGATGCGGCCTCGGGTCGGGCGGGCGTCACGTCAGGACGGGGATCGGGAGCTGTGTGGAAGACTTGCTCCGATGTCACTCAGCCTACCGGCGGACCCGCCGCGTTCCCGGAGCCTCACCGGTGTGGTGGAGCAGTCGCTCGCCGCCCTCGAGGGACGCTCGGACTGGTTTGCCCCCGCGCGCAGCGCGGTCGTCTTCGTCGTCGACGGTCTCGGCGCCCACAACCTCGCCGCCCGGCGAGGGCACGCGCGATTCCTCGGTTCGACCGGGGGTCGCCGCGACGTCGCGCGCACGGTCTTCCCCTCCACGACGGCGGCGGCCCTGACGAGCCTGCTCACCGGCACGGACCCGGGCACGCATGGGATCGTCGGGTATCGCGTCCGCATTCCCGGCACCGACGTGGCACCGAACCAACTGCACGGCTGGGAGACCGACGGTCTCGACCCGAGAGCCTGGCAGCGTAGCGAGCCGCTGTTCGAACGCGAGGTCGCGAGCGGTCGGCCCTGCTTCGTCGTGTCCCGACCGGAGTACACGGGTACGGGGTTCACCGCGGCCACCCTTCGCGGAGCCGAGTTCGTCGCGTCGAACGATCTCGCCGAGCGTGCCGCGACGGCGGCGGATCTGGCGGCGCGCCACCCCGGCGCGCTGGTCTATCTCTATGCGCCGGAGCTCGACACCGCCGGACACCGCGACGGTACCGAGTCCGATCGCTGGATCACGGCGCTCGAGCGCGTCGACGCCGCGGCCCAGTTGCTCGCGTCCGCCGCCGACGCGAGCACCGGCATCCTGATCACCGCCGATCACGGAATGGTCGACGTCCCCGCCCGTCGACACGTCCTCCTCGGCGACGGCGACCCGCTGGTCGACGGGGTCGCCCTCCTCGGCGGCGAACCGCGCATGTTGCACCTCTACGCGGAGCCCGGGCGAGAGGATGCCGTGGCCACGGCGTGGCGAGAGCGCGAGCACGCGCGGGCCTGGGTGCTCACCCGTGACGAGGCGATCGCGGCGGGCCTTTTCGGCGCCGTGGCGGATGACGTCCGCGAGCGGATCGGCGACGTCGTCGTCGCCGCGCGAGGGCGCTACGCCTACTACGACGACCGCGAGAACGACAAACGCCCGCAGAGCATGGTCGGACAGCACGGATCTCTCACCGACGAGGAGCGGACGGTCCCCCTCCTGCGCCTCGGCGCGTTCGCCTGAGCCCGCTCAGCTCTCGTCCGACCGCGCCCCGAACACGATCTCGTCCCACGAGGGCATCGACGGACGACCCTTGGCGCGGCGACCCGCGTCGTTGCCCGACGCCGAGGGGCCGGACGAAGAGGCGTTGTCGGGCTCGGGCGCCGACTCGACGGCCGGGTCGCTGTAGCCGGGTTCGACGGCGTCGAAGAGTGCGACCGGTGCTCCGACCGGGCGGGTGGCCGGCGCCTCGGGCGCGGTGGTTCCGGGCAGCGGCTCCCGCTGACCGCGCCGACGGCGAAGGGCCTCGAGAAGGTCGGCGGTCTCCGACGAGGTGACTGGCACGTCGGGTGCCCGCTTGATCGCGGCTGCCTGCACGGCTGCCGCCACGGGTCCGGTGGCCTCGACGCCCGGCTCGTCCTCGATGTCGATCTTCCGCGGGCCGAAGGAACCGCTGTCGAAGCGCGACTCGTCCTTCGGGAGAGGGCTGTCCAGGGCGCGCAGCCGCGGGATGAGTCCCTCGGGAAGCGACCCCTGCCGCGAGAGCTGGATCGCGTCGGCGTTCTGGGGCGAGAGCGTGCTGCGGCGGGGGTCGAAGCTCCAGCGGGCATCGTGGTCGATGCCGTTCGCCGTGAACTCGAGCTTGACCATCCAGCCCGACGATTCCTTCCAGCTGGTCCAGCGTTCCGCGGACGCGCCGGCCTCACCGAGCTTCGCGCGGACGGCGGTGCCGAAGGTGATGGGGGAGTCGTGTTCGAGAGCGCCCCCGAGAAGCACGGGCACGGCCAATGCCTGAGCCACGACGTGCTCGCGCTCGGCCAGCACCGGACCCTCGAATCGCTCCACGTCCTCGACGCGGGCGTTCAGCAGGGTCGCGACCTCGCGGGCGGTGAGGCCGGAGCGGATGTGCGCCTGGATCTCGCGCGGGCTGGGGCGGGGTCCACGGTCGTCGTCTTCACGGTCGCGACGGGCCCGACGCGCTTGCACGCGCATCACCTCGTCGAGGGCGAGAGCGAATCGTTCACCCGATTCGGTCGCGACGACGAGGACGTCATCTTCGGTTCCGATGACTTTGAGCTGCTCCATGCGAAACACCCCTCCGATCTGCGGTCGACGCCCATGCTGACACGGCCGTTCCCCGGTTCCGGGAATATCGCGGGCGCGCCGCGAGTTTCAGGCCTCGCCCGAAACGCAACCCGCCTCGCGAGCATTTGCTTATCGAGGTCGGGTCATGCAAACTATGGCCGCCCGATCGGGTACCCGACGGCGCACAGCACCACAATCACCGGAAGTAGAGACCAGCACGCATGGCCACCGATTACGACGCACCGCGCAAGACCGAGGACGACAGCGAGTCGATCGAGGCCCTCAAGGAGCGCGTGCCTGACAAGACGTCGGGATCGATCGACAACGAGGATGCCGACAACCCCTCGGGCTTCGAACTGCCCGGGGCCGATCTGTCCGACATCGAACTCGACGTCGTCGTCCTCCCGCCGCAGGAAGACGAGTTCACGTGCATGAACTGCTTCCTCGTCAAGCACCGCTCGCAGATCGACCACGAGAGCGGCAACGGCTTCATCTGCGCGGAGTGCGCAGCCTGAGCTGAGCACGCTGGATCGCCGCAACGAGGCGATCCGGCGTTCGGGTGGATACCACCCACGAAGGAGTCGGATCCTCGGGGTCGGTCACGGGAACCGTGACGACCCCGTCGATGCCGCCCCGGATCACATGCCACGCCCGATGGTCGAGACCACTCCCTCGGGCCGTGCGAGCGGCATCGCCCTCGACGCCGAACGGCTCGCCGAGCATCTCGACAGGAATGTGCGCGCGGCCGGCGTGCAGCTCTCCCTCACGGATCTCCACGACAGGGGAGATCGCCAGGAGGCCGACCACGATCGCGACCGACACGACCAGCCCGATGAACAGGGCGAGGGTCGTGTTCAGAGGCGAGAAGACGACGGCGGCCATGGGGCCGCAGACCGCGGCGGCGACCAGCGCCCACAGCGACGGGCTGAGGCGCTCTCGGTACTCGACTCCGGTGCGGATGCCGCACCCCCTCTTCTGCATTACCCTCGTGGGGTGACCGAAACGGTGGATGTCCTCATTGTCGCATCCGAGCCTCCGGTCTTCGCCCACCCGGGCGACGCCGGAGCCGACCTGACCTCCGCGGAGGCCGTGCGTCTCGAACCCGGTCGACGCGCGCTCGTGTCCACCGGGGTCCGCATAGCGCTGCCCGAGGGTTACGCGGCGTTCGTCGTCCCGCGCAGCGGACTGGCCGCCAAGCACGGCATCACGATCGTCAACTCTCCGGGGACGATCGATGCGGGCTATCGCGGCGAGATCAAGGTCGCCCTCCTCAACACAGACCTCGACGAGGCCTACGACATCTCCGTGGGCGACCGCATCGCCCAGCTCATCGTGATGCCCGTCCCGCCCGTGCGCTTCGTCCCCGTCGACGACCTGCCCGACAGTGTGCGCGGCGAGGGCGGATTCGGATCGAGCGGATACCAGAACCTTCAAGGGAGCACCCGATGACCGACGACGCTCAGCCCACCTCCGAAACCGACGACGCCGCCCTCGAGGTGGCGATCTCCGCGAAAAGCGCTCCCGCTGATCGCGAAAGCAGCGGGCCGTTCGACGAGGCGGAGGCGAACCCGGTTCGCCCGTACATCGATCTCGGCGGCATCAAGATCCTTCCGCGCGAAGGCCTGAACCTCCGGCTCGAGGTCGAGGAGCAGACGAAGCGGATCGTGGCCGTCGGCCTCGATTACGCCGACTCCACCCTGCAGGTGCAGCCGTTCGCCGCCCCCCGCACGAGCGGGCTGTGGGGCGAGACGCGCGAACAGATCCGTCAGCAGGTCAAGCAGCAGGGCGGTCGCGTCGAGGAGCGCGAGGGCCCTCTGGGTCCCGAACTGCTCGCCGAGGTCCCGGTCATGGGTGGCGCCGAAGGCGCGGGCAAGCGCCTCGCGCGCTTCGTCGGCGTCGACGGTCCGCGGTGGTTCCTGCGCGGCGTCATCGGGGGAGCGGCCACGATCGACGTCGAAGCCGCGGCGGCCGTCGAAGATCTCTACCGATCGATCGTCGTGGTGCGGGGCGGTTCGCCCATGCCCCCGCGCGACCTGATCCCCCTCCGGATGCCGGCGACCCCCGGCACGGCATGAGCGACGACGCCGTACGCCCGACGCGCGAGGGCGAGAACGTTCCCCTCGAACCGCCCGCCGCGGCCGACAGCCTGAGCGCCGCGCTCGGCAACGCCGCTCGACGCGCGGGCCTGGATCCGTCTGCTCACGCGTCGACCGGCTCGGCCGTGTGGTCCGCGATGGGCGGGTGGCGCGGCATCCTGGAATCGGTCCTGCCATCGCTGGCGTTCGTCGTGCTCTTCACGGTCACCATCGATCCGACGACGCGCCAGGGGAACCTGTGGCTCAGCCTCGGCGTGTCGGTGGGCATCGCCCTGGTCTTCACAATCGCGCGACTGATCGCGAAGTCGCCGCCGAGCGCCGCCATCGGCGGCCTACTCGCGACCGTGGCGGCGGCCGTCCTCGCGCTCGTCACGGGCCGGGGCCAGGACAACTTCGTGTTCGGGTTCTTCACGAACGGCGCGTACGGCACCGCGTTCCTGGTCTCCGCCCTGGTGGGCTGGCCGCTCATCGGTCTGGCGGCGGGCTACCTGACGGGGGAGGGCACCAGCTGGCGCGCCGACCGTCGCAAACGCCGGACCTACGTGTGGCTGTCGATCGCCTGGGCCGCCCTGTTCGCGGCGCGCCTCATCGTGCAGCTGCCGCTGTACTTCGCCGGCGACGTCGTGGCGCTCGGCACGCTGAAGATCGTGATGGGCCTGCCGCTGTTCGCGCCGATGCTCGCCGTGACCTGGCTCACGGTCCGCGCCCTGGGGCCTGCTCGCTCCGTTGCGCGCGAAGACTGATACATTTATCTTGATATCAAGATAAATACCCGTCTTCAGCGCGGTTAGGTCGGCCTTCCTGGCAGCGATCGGGCGGCGCGGGGAAGATGGGATTCGCGGGCTGACGCCTGCGCATTCGCCGACGAAGGAGACGATCGTGTCCACGGTTGACAGCTTCGGTGCCAAGAGCACCCTGACGGTCGGCAGCACCGACTACGAGATCTTCCGCATCGACACGGTCGCCGGTCACGAGAAGCTCCCGTTCAGCCTCAAGGTGCTGCTCGAGAACCTTCTCCGCACCGAGGATGGCGCCAACGTCACCAAGGAGCAGATCGAGGCGCTCGGTTCGTGGGTGCCCACGGCCGACCCCGACACCGAGATCCAGTTCACGCCCGCCCGCGTGGTCATGCAGGACTTCACCGGGGTGCCCTGCATCGTCGACTTGGCCACCATGCGCGAGGCCGTCACCGCCCTCGGCGGCGACCCCAACAAGATCAACCCGCTCTCGCCCGCCGAGATGGTCATCGACCACTCGGTCATCGCCGACCTGTTCGGCAGCGAGAACGCCCTCGAGCGCAACGTCGAGATCGAGTACGAGCGCAACGGCGAGCGGTACCAGTTCCTCCGCTGGGGCCAGACGGCGTTCGACGACTTCAAGGTCGTCCCCCCGGGCACCGGCATCGTGCATCAGGTCAACATCGAGCACCTGGCCAAGGTCATCTACGACCGCACCGTCGACGGCGTGCTCCGCGCGTACCCCGACACCTGCGTCGGCACCGACTCCCACACCACGATGGTCAACGGCCTGGGCGTGCTCGGCTGGGGCGTGGGCGGTATCGAGGCCGAGGCGGCCATGCTCGGTCAGCCCGTGTCGATGCTGATCCCGCGCGTCGTCGGCTTCAAGCTCTCTGGCGAGATCCCCGCCGGTGTCACCGCGACCGACGTCGTCCTCACGATCACCGACATGCTCCGCAAGCACGGCGTCGTCGGCAAGTTCGTCGAGTTCTACGGCGAGGGCGTGGCCTCCGTGCCGCTCGCGAACCGCGCCACCATCGGCAACATGAGCCCCGAGTTCGGCTCGACCGCGGCGATGTTCCCGATCGACGACGTCACCCTCGACTACCTGCGCCTGACCGGTCGCGACGAGCAGACCGTCGCACTCGTCGAGGCGTACGCCAAGGAGCAGAAGCTCTGGCACGACCCCGACCGTGAGCTGGTCTTCAGCGAGTACATGGAGCTCGACCTCTCGACGGTCGTCCCCTCGATCGCCGGCCCGAAGCGTCCCCAGGACCGCATCCTGCTCTCCGAGGCCAAGTCGCAGTTCGAGAAGGACATCCTGAACTACGCGGATGCCTCGGTCTCGGACTCGATCGTCGACCTCGAGGTCGACGGCACCTTCCCGGCATCCGACCCGGGCGCCGTCCCGGGCGAAGAGACCGAGGACGTCACCGGCAGCGATGTGCTCATCTCCTCCGGCCACCCGGTGAACGCGTCGAACCCGGTCAAGGTCACCACCCCCGATGGGCAGTCGTACCTGCTCGACAACGGCGCCGTGACGCTCGCGGCGATCACGTCGTGCACGAACACGTCGAACCCGTCGGTCATGATCGCGGCGGGCCTGCTCGCCAAGAACGCCGTCGACAAGGGCCTGAAGCGCAAGCCGTGGGTCAAGACGACGCTCGGCCCGGGTTCCAAGGTCGTCACCGACTACTACGAGAAGTCCGGTCTCGACAAGGCGCTCGAGGGCCTCGACTTCTACACCGTCGGCTATGGCTGCACGATCTGCATCGGCAACTCGGGACCGCTCATCGAAGAGGTCTCCGAGGCCATCAACGAGAACGACCTCGCCGTGACGGCTGTCCTCTCAGGTAACCGCAACTTCGAGGGTCGCATCAGCCCCGACGTGAAGATGAACTACCTGGCCTCCCCGCCGCTGGTGGTCGCCTACGCTCTCGCCGGCTCGATGAACTTCGACTTCGAGACCGACGCACTGGGCAAGGACCAGAACGGGAACGACGTCTTCCTGAAGGACATCTGGCCCGCTCCCGACCAGGTGCAGACCATCATCGACGCGTCGATCTCGCGCGAGCAGTTCATCCAGCAATACGCCACGGTCTTCGAGGGCGATGAGCGCTGGAAGAACCTGCCCACCCCGACCGGCCCGGTCTTCGAATGGGATGCCGACTCGACCTACGTCCGCAAGGCGCCCTACTTCGACGGCATGTCGATGGAGCCCTCGCCGGTCACCGACATCACCGGCGCGCGCGTCATGGCGACCCTCGGGGACTCGGTCACGACCGACCACATCAGCCCGGCCGGAAACATCAAGGCGGGCACCCCCGCCGCGCAGTACCTCACCGAGCACGGCGTCGCCCAGAAGGACTTCAACTCCTACGGGTCGCGCCGTGGCAACCACGAGGTCATGATCCGCGGCACGTTCGCCAACATCCGCCTGAAGAACGAGATGGTCGCCGCCGTCAACGACGGCCAGATCATCGAGGGTGGCTACACCCGCGACTTCACGCAGGAGGGCGGCCCTCAGGCGTACATCTACGACGCGAGCCAGAACTACCAGGCTCAGGGCACCCCGCTGGTGATCTTCGGCGGCAAGGAGTACGGCTCGGGTTCGTCGCGCGACTGGGCGGCCAAGGGCACCAACCTCCTCGGCGTGAAGGCCGTCATCACCGAGAGCTTCGAGCGCATCCACCGCTCCAACCTCATCGGTATGGGCGTCGTGCCGCTGCAGTTCCCGGCCGGCGAGAGCTGGAAGTCGCTGGGCCTCGACGGCACCGAGATCGTCTCGATCGAGGGCCTCGAGCAGCTCAACGAGGGCGTCACGCCGAAGACCGTCAAGGTCACCGCCGAGCCGAGCGAGTTCTCGCCCGAGGGCAAGCAGACCGTCACCTTCGACGCCGTGGTCCGCATCGACACCCCCGGTGAGGCCGACTACTACCGCAACGGCGGCATCCTGCAGTACGTGCTGCGTTCGCTGGTCTGACCCACCGCGCGCCGGCCAGGAGCGCCCACCCCGAACCTTCGGGGTGGGCGCTCTTCGCATCCGTCGGGCTCGGCGCCCGCGAACCGGACCGCGACGACGGCGACCGCCCTCCGCCGCTCATCGTCGAGAGAGCATGCGGACCCCGGGCGCAAGCCGTTGCCGGGCCCCCACCAGCCCCCGAGACTAGAATCAACACGTTCGCGCGTTCCCGCGCGCACCGCACGAGAGGAGTCTTATGGCTCTCCTACCCGGCATTCACGGCCCCCGTGACCTCGACGACCTGAGCACCGACGACTTGCGCCAACTGGCCGCGGAGGTCCGTGCCTTCCTCGTCGAGAACGTCTCGCGGACCGGCGGACATCTCGGTCCGAACCTCGGCGTCGTCGAGCTGACGATCGCCCTCCACAAGGTGTTCGACTCTCCGGCCGATCCGATCATCTTCGACACGGGGCACCAGTCCTACGTGCACAAGATGCTCACCGGTCGTCAGGACTTCGCGAACCTGCGCTCGCGCGGCGGCCTCGCCGGATACCCGCAACGATCCGAGAGCGAACACGACATCGTCGAGTCCTCCCACGCCTCCAGCTCACTCAGCTGGGCCGACGGCGTCTCACGGGCCTTCAGTCGCACGGGGCGCCGCGATCGTCACGTCGTCGCCGTCGTCGGTGACGGCGCGCTCACGGGTGGCATGACGTGGGAGGCGCTGAACAACATCAGCGACGACAACGATCGCAACCTCGTCATCGTCGTCAACGACAACGGCCGTTCGTACGCGCCGACAATCGGAGGGATGGCGCGCTACCTCAACCGTGTGCGCACGAACGACGCCTATCGCACGCTGCACCGCGGCTCCGACACCCTGTTCCGCCGTCTGGGGCCCGCCGCTCGCGCGGTCTACCGCGGCGTCCGCGGCGGCACCCACGGCTTCCTCTCGCGCTTCACCAACAACGAGGCGCTCTACAGCAACCTCGACATCAAGTACCTCGGCCCGATCGACGGCCACGACTTCGAGTCGCTCATCGAGACGCTCGAGCTCGCCAAGTCCTACGGCGCTCCCGTGATCGTCCACGCGATCACCGACAAGGGCAGCGGCTATGCGCCCGCCATGAGCGACGAGGCCGATCAGTTCCACGCCGTGGGCAAGATCGACCCGGTCACGGGTGAGGCCGTGGGCTCCGGCGGTGGTACGCAGTGGACCGATGTGTTCGCCGAAGAGCTGGTCGCGGTGGGCGCCGAGCGCGAAGACGTGATCGCCATGACCGCCGCAATGCTGCGCCCGACCGGCCTGCAGCAGTTCGCCGAACGCTTCCCCGAGCGGGTGTACGACGTCGGCATCGCCGAGCAGCACGCGGTCGCATCGGCCGCGGGTCTGGCCTTCGGCGGCCTGCACCCCGTCGTCGCGATCTACGCCACGTTCATGAACCGGGCTTTCGACCAGGTCATGATGGACGTCGCCCTGCACAAGGCGGGCGTCACGTTCGTGCTGGACCGCGCGGGGGTCACCGGCCCGGACGGCCCGAGCCATCACGGCATCTGGGACCTCGCTATGCTGCAGCTCGTCCCCGGTATCCGCATCGCCGCGCCGCGCGACGCGGCTCGCCTGCGCGAGGAGTTCCGCGAGGCCACGGCCATCGAGGACGCTCCCACGGTCGTGCGGTACCCCAAGGGCAAGGTCAACGCCGACGTCGAGGCGATCGAGCGCATGCACGACGGTGTCGACGTGCTCAGCCGAGGCTCGAGCCCCGACGTCCTCCTCGTCGGTATCGGCCCGATGGTGCACCTGGCTCTCGAGGTCGCGGAGCGGCTGAAGGCGCAGGGCATCGGCGCGACCGTCATCGACCCGCGCTGGGCCATTCCCGTGCAGCCGTCGATCGTCGACCTCGCGCGCGAACACCGTCTCGTCATCACCATCGAAGACGGCATCCGCGTCGGTGGAGTGGGCACCCGCGTGCGCCAGGTCCTGCGCGAGGCCGGTGTCGACACGGCGGTCGACGAGCTCGGCATCCCGGACGAGTTCATCGACCACGCCACGCGCGAGCAGATCCTCGAGGATGCCGGTCTTACCGCATCCAAGATCGCCCACGATGTCGTGGCGCAGGTGCTCGGCACGCGCATCCCGATGGCGCGGCAGACGCCCACCGGCTCGATCCCCACGATCGAGGAGTGGGAGAAGTCGCGCCCGTAGGCGCGTGAGCGACCGCGAACAGGCCGGGATGCCGATATCCCGGCCTGTTCTGCATATTCGGCACCCATCGCGGTCACCAGGACAGGGGAGGCGACGAGAACAGGCTGCAACCTCAGCAAACGGCCTGTCCTCGTCGCACGGCCTGTCCTCGTGGTCGTGCCGCGGGCGCGCCTCGCGCACCCTCGCAGCCACGAGAACAGGAAAGGCGACGGAAACAGGCTGAAACCGCAGCAGACACCCTGTCCTCGTCGCTCAGCCTGTCCTCGTGACGGCCGCACGAACGACGACGGCGCCGCCCCCGCGGGGACGACGCCGTCGTGACAGAACGCCTCAGGCTCCGATGCCGCGGATGGGCGGGTGGTGGAACGTGTCGCCGAAGGCGCGTTCCGAGGCCCCCTCGCGGTCGAGGTAGGGCGAGGCCCCGCCGTCGATGAAGGGCCAGCCCGCGCCGAGGATGAGGCACAGGTCGATGTCCTGCACCTCGGGGACTACGCCCTCGTCGAGCATGATCTTGATCTCCTGCGCGAGGCCGTCCTGCACGCGGGCGAGGATCGTCTCGGGCGCGACGGGCGTCTTGCCGGTGACGAGAACCTTCTGTGCGGCCTTGGTCCAGCCGGTGACGCGGCCGCCCTTGTCCTTCTCGACGACCTCCGGGAGCGCCGCAAGCTCGTGGAAGTTCTCGGACGCGAAGAACCGCTCCGGGAAGGCGCCGGCCATGGTGTCCTGTACGTGGGCCGCGACTTTCCAGCCGACCAGGTCAATGAGCTGGAATGGTCCCATCGGCAGCCCGAGCGGCGCGAACGCCTTCTCCACCACCGTGATCGGGGTGCCCTCGTACACCGCCCGCGCGGCCTCACCCATGACCTTGGCCAGCAGCCGGTTCACGACGAACCCGGGCGCGTCGGCGGTGAGCACGGCGTTCTTGCCGAGCCCCTTCGCGACGACGAACGCCGTCGACAGGGCGGCGTCGGAGGTGGCATCCGTCTTCACGACCTCGATGAGCGGCATGACCGCGACGGGGTTGAAGAAGTGGAAGCCGACGAGCCGCTCCGGGTTCTGCAGCACCGAGCCGATCTCGGCGACCGAGAGCGACGAGGTGTTGGTGGCGAGGATCGCGTCTTCCGCGACGATCTTCTCGATGGCCGAGAACACCTCTTGCTTGACCCCGACCTCTTCGAACACGGCCTCGATCACGAAGTCGCAGTCCGCGAACTCCGAGCGGTCGGTCGTGCCGTGCACGAGGGCGCGCAGCTGGTTGGCGGTGTCGCCGTCGAGCCGGCCCTTCGCCTCGAGCTTGCCGATCTCCTCCCGGATGGATGCCACGCCCTTGTCGACGCGACCCTGGTCGAGGTCGGTGATGACGACGGGCACCCGCAGCTTCCGCACGAACAGCAGAGCGAACTGCGACGCCATGAGTCCCGCGCCGATGACACCGACCTTCGTGACCTTCTTCGCCAAGGCCTTGTCGGGAGCCCCGACCGGACGCTTCGCGCGCTTCTGCACGAGGTCGAAGGCATACATGGATGCCGCGAACTGATCGCCCGTGATGAGGTCGGCAAGCGCCTCGTCCTCGCGGGCGAACCCCTCGGCCTTCGTGCCGCTCTTGGCCTTGTCGAGCAGGTCGAGCGCGACGTAGGGAGAGCGGGGCACGGTGCCGATCTTGGACTCGAGCATGCCGCGCGCCATCTTGATCGCGATCGGCCACTTGGTCAGGCGCTCGAGCTTGCCGGGCTCGTTCTTGCGCTCGACGCGGACGCGACCGGTGAGCACGCCGTCCGCCCACCGCAGCGAGTCCTCCAGGTAGGAGGCCGCCGGGAAGATGGCATCCATGATCCCCAGGTCGAACGCCTGCTGGGGCTTGAGCATGCGGTTCTGCTTGAGCGGGTTCGAGATGACGACCTCGAGCGCGTTCTCGATGCCGATGAGGTTCGGCAGCAGATAGGCGCCTCCCCAGCCGGGGATGATCCCGAGGAACACCTCGGGCAGCGCGATCGCCGCGGCCGACGCGTCGACCGTGCGGTACGTCGAGTTCAGCGCGATCTCGAGACCGCCGCCCAACGCGAGCCCGTTGACGAACGCGAACGACGGGACGCCGAGGTCGGACAGCGAGCCGATGACCTGGTGCCCGCGCTGCGCGATGAGACGGGCGACGTCCTTCGACGGCAGCTTGGCGACGTCGGACAGGTCGGCACCGGCGGCGAGGATGTACTGCTTGCCGGTGATCGCCACGGCGTGGATCTCGCCCGCCGCCGCACGATGCTTCAGGGTCGCGAGGGTTTCGCCGAGCTCGGCGAGCGTCGCCGGCCCCAGCGTGTTCGGACGCGTGTGGTCGCGGCCGTTGTCGAGCGTGATGAGAGCGAGGACGTTGCCCGAGGGCAGCCGCACATCACGGACGGGGGAGTGGGTCACCACCTCGTCACCGGTGAGAGCGTCGAGAGGGCTGAAGTCGATCGAGGTGTAGTCGGTCACTTGCGCTTCTTCTTTCCGTCGAAGAACGGGTTCTCCCAGATGACGGAGCCGCCCTGGCCGAGGCCCACGCACATGGCGGTGAGGCCGTAGCGCACGTCGGGACGCTCGGCGAACTGCGCGGCGAGCTGGATCATGAGACGGACTCCGGATGCCGCGAGCGGGTGGCCGACGGCGATCGCACCGCCCCAGGGGTTAACGCGCGGGTCGTCGTCGGCGATGCCGAAGTGATCGAGCAGCGAGATCACCTGGATGGCGAACGCCTCGTTCAGCTCGAACAGGCCGATGTCGTCGATCGTGAGCCCGGCCTTCTTGAGGGCCTTCTCGGTCGAGGGGATGGGGCCGATGCCCATGATCTCGGGCTCGACGCCGGCGAACGCGAACGACACCATCCGCATCTTCGGGGTGAGACCGAACTCCTTCACGGCGTCAGCACCCGCGAGCAGGCTGATCGTGGCGCCGTCGGTGAGGGGCGACGAGGTGCCGGCGGTGACGCGGCCGTGCGGGCGGAACGGCGTCTTCAGCGTCGCGAGACCCTCGACAGTGGTCTCGGGGCGGCGACCCTCGTCCTCGGTCGCGAGACCCCAGGCGCCGTCGGCATCCTTCACCGCCACCGGCACGAGGTCGGGCTGGATCTTCCCGGCCTCGTAGGCGGCCTGCACCTTGTGCTGGCTCGCTGCACCGTAGCGGTCGGCGCGCTCCTTGGTGAGGTGCGGGAACCGGTCGTGGATGCGCTCCGCCGTCACGCCCATGTTGAGCGCGCCCGGGTCGACGAGCTTCTCGGCCACGAAGCGCGGGTTGGGGTCGACGTTTCCCCCGATGGGGTGACGACCCATGTGCTCGACGCCGCCCGCGAGAGCGAGGTCGTACATGCCGACGCCGATCGAGGCACCCATCGTGGTGACGCTGGTCATGGCGCCGGCGCACATGCGCTCGACCGCGAGACCCGGCACCGTCATCGGGAGCCCCGCGAGGATCGCCGCGGTGCGACCGAGGGTCAAACCCTGGTCACCGGTCTGCGACGTCGCGGCGATCGCCACGTCGTCGATGCGGTCCTTCGGCACGTCGCCGTTGCGCTCCATCAACCCGATGATCGCTTTGACGACCAGGTCGTCCGCGCGGGTGTTCCAGTACATGCCCTTCTCGCCGGCGCGCCCGAAGGGGGTGCGCATTCCGTCGACGAAGAAGACGTCCGTCATCTCGGCCACTCTGCCTCCAAAGTTTGGGATGACCCCAGCCTAGGAAGGCGGATTCCCCGCGAGGAATCGGTTGTCCGAACCTACGAATCCGCGCCAGACCCGTCGTCGTCGACTTTGAGGGAAGCTACAAAGCTATCCGCGATCACCTGTGCGGTCTGGTCAATCTGCCAGGGTCGCGCACCGAGTTCGGCGAGAGCCGCCCCGATGGTCTCGACGGTCACCTCGGCGGGCGGAGCCCAGGCCACCCGACGAAGCGTCTCGGGGGTGAGGAGGTTCTCGGTCGGCATCCGCAACTCTTCGGCGCGCGCCTCGACGGCGGGTCGCGCCGCCTTCAGACGACGATCGGCCTCGGGGTTGCGATCGACCCACGCGCGGGGCGGCGGAAGCGTGTCGCTGGGGACACGGTCCGGCGGCAACTCGGTGTCTTCGCGGCCCGCCACGATGGCGTTCCACCACCGATCGAGCTGAGTACGGCTGGCCCGCCCGTTGAACTCCTTGACGCCGGCGAGCGCCTGCTTGCTCGCGGGATCCGCGAGCACGGCGGCCACAAGTGCGCGGTCGGGCACGAGTCGGCCGGGGGCGACGTCCTGCTCGCGGGCGTACTCCTCGCGGGCCCACCAGAGCGCACGGGCCACCGCGAGAGCTCGGCGACCGCGCACCGTGTGGAGCCCGCTCATACGCCGCCACGGGTCTTCGCGCGGCGGCTTGGGCAGGCGGTCGAGGACGGCCTGGAACTCCTGCCGCGCGAACTCGGTCTTCTGCTGCTCGTCGAGCTCGGCCACCAGCACGTCCCGGACGTCGATGAGGTGCTCGACGTCGAGGGCGGCATACTCGAGCCAGGATGCCGGGAGTGGACGGGTCGACCAGTCCGCCGCCGAGTGGGCCTTGGCCAACGTGATGCCCAGCGTCTGCTCGACGACAGCGCCGAGACCGACGCGCTCGTGTCCGAGCAGTCGCGCGCCCAGCTCGGTGTCGAAGATGCGCGGGGGCTCGAGACCACGCTCGCGCAGCGACGGCAGGTCCTGACTGGCCGCGTGGAACACCCACTCGATGTCTGCGATCGCGGCCTGCAGCGGCGAGAAGTCCTCGATCGTCGACGGGTCGAAGAGGAAGACGCCCGCCTCCCGACGGAACACCTGGATGAGGTACGCGCGCTGCGAGTAGCGGAATCCCGATGCACGCTCGACGTCGACCGCGACCGGACCGGTACCCGCAGCGAGGCGATCGGATGCCGACGCCAGTCCGGCGGCATCCTCGATGACGTTGTACTCAACCACGGGTGGGCCTCCGGGCTCCGAAGACGGCGACGCCCTCCGACCCCGGGGGGAGGCCGGCCAGCATGCACACGAGTTCCGCCCACGCGTCGAGATGGGGGCGGATGGGACCACGCGGCGACCATGACGCGCGAAGTTCGATCTGCGACCCCTCGCCCTGGGACGCGAGGGCCCCGAAACCGGTCGAGAGGGTCTTGGTGGCGGTGCCCGATTCGGAGTGCCGTTCGGCGCCGCGCGAGTCGAGAGCATCGATGAGCCACGACCACGCCACTTGGGCGAGGAGGGGATCGATGCCGATCTCGGGCTCCAGCGGCGCCTGCGCGAAGCACACCACGCGCCACGCGCCGCCCCACGCATCGGGTTCGTCCGGATCGTGCAGCAGGATGAAACGCCCCGTGCCGAAAGGCGAGTCGGTCGAGTGTTCCTCCGGACGGACATCGCCCGCCAACGCCAGGGAGTGGGGCGCCAGGCCGGCAGGGGAGGGGATCTCGCGCACGACGAAATCGTCACGGAACGTGGCGGCGCGCACCTCCTCCATCGCCCGGGCGAAAGGGGTCGACGCCTCGGGTGAGCCCAGGTCAGTCACGGCCACAGACTAGAGTGAGGCCTCGATGAACGCTCCCAGGCGCGCCGCGCGGCCCGGCCCCTCGCGACGAACCGTATCGATCGCACGCGTGGGGATCGCGACTCTCGCGATGGCCTTCGGGGCGAGCCTCACCGCATTGAGTGCCGTCTCGCTCCGCATGGCTCGTACCGTCATCACACCCGCGGGTCGAGTTCCCAACACGCGGATCGTCTCGCTCGACACCGCCGCGCAGACGGTCACGCTCGACCGCACCGATGACACCGCCCTACCGGGACGGTACGGGCTCTTCACCGTTGGAACCACCGACTATCTGCGGCTGGGGTCGGTGGTCGCCGACGACGGCGCAACCGTCACCCGGAAACTCCTCACCCAGGTCGCCGCCGACGACAGCATCGCCGCCGAGGCGGCTTTCAGCGGCTGGTACTACGACGAACCCGATCAGCTCCGACTGCCGTACCGGTCGGTGCAGATCGAGACCCCCGTCGGGGCCTGCCCCGCGTGGGAGTTCCCCGCCGACGAGGAGTCCGGCGGGGAGGAGTCCAGCGACGAGGGGTCCGGTGTCTGGGTCATCCAGGTCCACGGTCGAGGGACGACGCGCGCCGAGACGCTTCGCGCCATCCCGGTCTTCCACGCCCTCGGTATCACGGCTCTCGCGGTGTCGTACCGCAACGACGGGGAGGCGCCGCAGAGCGCGAGCGGCACCTACGCGCTCGGCGCGACCGAGTGGCGCGACGTCGATGCCGCGATCGAGTACGCCGCGGCGCACGGGGCGCGACGCGTCATCCTCATGGGGTGGTCGATGGGCGGCGCGATGTGCCTCCAGACCGAAGCCTTCTCGACGCATCGAGACCTGATCGCGGGACTCGTCCTGGAATCACCCGTCGTCGACTGGCGCACGGTTCTGCGCTATCAGAGCCGTCTCCTCAAGCTGCCCCGCCCGGTCCTCGGTCTGACGGAGCGCATCCTCGACTCCGCTTGGGGTGCCCGCCTGGTCCGCGGCGAGGCCATCCCCCTCGACCGTCTCGACCGTGTCGCCCACGCGGACGACCTGCGGCATCCGGTCCTGATCCTCCACAGCGACGATGACGGCTTCGTGCCCAGCGACGCTTCGCACGCCCTCGCGGAGGCTCGCCCCGACCTCGTCACGATGGAGACGTTCGAGGTGGCGCGCCACACGAAGCTGTGGAACTACGACGAGACGCGCTTCACCCGCGTGATCCAGGACTGGGTACGGCGGCAGGGACTCGCGTCCGAAGAGTGACGGATGCCGCCGTGCTCAGGCACAGCGTTCAGGCACCCCGCTTGGCGGCGACCTGACGCTTCGCGCGCATGAGCATGCCCGTCATGCCCGCGATCCGCAGCGGGCTGACCGCTCGGGTGAGGCCGATGCTCTGCGGGAAGTCGTCGGGAACGGCGAGGACCTCGTCGGCCGACAGCCCGGTCAGTCCCTGCGCCAGGATGCTCGCGAAACCGCGCGTCGTCGGGGCCTCGGCGGGTGCCGTGGCGTGCATCGCGACGCGATCAGCGTCGTCGACCGTGACGATGATGTACACCGGCGACTGGCACTCTGCCACCCGCTCCTGCAGCTCGGGGTGATCGGCGTACTCGGCCGGCACCGCGGGGAGCTCCTGCGAGAACTCCAGCAGGAGCTGCAGCCGGTCGGGCTCGTCGAGCTCGAGGAACTCGTCGCGGATCTCGGCCAGGCGGGCGGGGAGGGTGTTCTCGGACATCTCCGTCATCCTCCCACGCCCGCGAACGCCGGGCTCAGCGCGAGGGCACCTCGCCGGGCTCCGATCCCGAGACGATCGGCACACGCACGGCGCTGCCCCACTCGGTCCACGAGCCGTCGTAGTTGCGGACGTCCTCGAAGCCGAGGAGGTGCTTCAGCACGAACCAGGTGTGACTCGAGCGCTCGCCGATGCGGCAGTACGCCACGATCTTGTCGCCGTCCTTCAGGCCCGCGCCGTCGCGGTAGATGGCATCCAGCTCTTCGCGCGACTTGAAGCCGCCGTCTTCGGCGACGGCCTTGGCCCACGGCACGCTCTGGGCGCTCGGGATGTGACCCGCGCGGAGAGCCCCCTCTTCGGGGTACGCCGGAGCGGAGGTGCGCTCGCCCGAGTACTCCTCGGGGGAGCGCACATCGATGAGCGGGTTGCCGAGGTGCGCGAGCACGTCGTCCTTGTAAGCGCGGATCAATGCGTCGTCGCGCTCGACGATCGGGTACTCGACCGGCTCGCGGGTGGTCGGCTCGGTCGTGAGAGGGCGCCCCTCGGCGATCCACTTGTCGCGGCCGCCGTCGAGGAGGCGAACGTCTTCGTGCCCGAAGAGCGAGAACACCCACAGCGCGTACGCGGCCCACCAGTTGTTCTTGTCGCCGTAGATGACAACCGTGTCGTCGCGCGCGATGCCCTTCTTGCTCAGCAGCTTCGCGAAGCCCTCGCCGTCGAGGTAGTCGCGCACGACGGGATCATTGAGCTCGGTGTGCCAGTCGACCTTGACCGCACCGGGGATGTGCCCGGTCTCGTAGAGGAGCACGTCCTCATCGGACTCGACGACGACCAGACCCGGTTGCCCGAGCCGCTGCTCGAGCCACTCGCCGGTCACGAGACGGCCGGGCTCGGCGTAGTCGGCGAACTTGGGGGAGCTGGTGTCGAACTCGACGGTCACGGGAGATCTCCTCGGTCGGGGCAGGGGGTGCGGCGGCATAGGGTGGACACCGCACCATCGACCCTAGATCCGCGGCATGGGGCACGCACCCATCCCGTAAGACTCGGACACAGGACGGCCATGACCTCCACTCCCGCCACGACCGGCCTCATCCACCTGACGGAGCGCGAGCCCGCCGTCACCGGTGCCGAGATGGTGAACGCCCTCGTCCCGCCGCCGCAGTTCGACGGCGCGACCTTCGAGTCGTATCGGGCCGACGATGCCTACCCCTCGCAGCAGGAGGCCAAAGAACTCCTTCAGGCGTTCGCCGGAAAGCAGTCGAGCCCGGCGAAGAAGGGCGGGTTCTTCCGTCGCGCCGAGAAGGTCGCGCCGGTCAAGCCCGGGGTCTACCTCGACGGCGGCTTCGGCGTCGGCAAGACGCACCTGCTCGCGTCGATCTACCACGCGATGCCGGCCCGCCGGAAGTACTTCGGATCGTTCATCGAATACACCGCACTCGTCGGCGTGCTCGGCTACGCCAAGGCCGTGGAACTGTTCCGCGGGAGCGATCTTCTCTGCATCGACGAGTTCGAGCTCGACGACCCGGGCGACACGATGGTCATGACGCGACTGCTCGGGGAGCTCGTGGCATCCGGAACCCGTCTGGCGGCGACGTCGAACACCCCGCCCAACGCCCTCGGCGAGGGACGCTTCGCGGCGCAGGACTTCCTGCGCGAGATCCAGTCGATGGCGGACAGCTTCCGGACCATCCGCATCGACGGGACCGACTTCCGTCAGCGTGCGATCGACGGCGAGGCGAAGGTGCTCGGCGACGACGAGTACCGTCAGGCGATGGATGCCGCGGCCTCAGCCGGAGTGGCATCCGATGATGCGTTCTCCGACCTCGTCGGTCACCTGGCCCGCGTGCACCCCTCGCGTTTCATCCGACTGATCGACGGGGTCGACACGATCGGGCTGCGCGACGTGCAGGTTCTGCACGACCAGTCGGCCGCCCTCCGTCTGGTCGCGTTCATCGACCGCGCGTACGACGCGCAGATCCCGATCCGGGCAACCGGCGTCCCGCTGAACACGGTCTTCAGCGACGAGATGCTCGCGGGCGGGTACCGCAAGAAGTACTTGCGCGCCACGTCGCGGCTCGTCGCCCTTACACACTCGTGATCCAGCGTCCTCATCTGCGCCTCTCGGCCGCGCGAAACGCGATGTTTACGTGAGGCCGATCTCCGTAACGTCCCCGTAACACCTCTCGAACGGAGATGGAAACCGGGGCTGGGAACACTGGGGGGACCCGACGCTACACCTGCGTCCCTGCAGAGAGGTTTCCTCCGAGATGGATCAAGGCAACACCGCATTCATCCTGCTAGCAGCCGCCCTCGTGCTGCTCATGACGCCAGGACTCGCATTCTTCTACGGCGGTCTCGTCAAGGCCAAGAGCGTTATCAGCATGATGATGATGAGCTTCGGCGCGATGGGCCTGATCGGCGTGCTGTGGGTGCTCTACGGCTACGCGATCGCCTTCCCGGCGACCGACGCCGGCGTCACCCAGCTTCCCTGGATGATCGACTGGAACGAGTTCGGTCTCGCCAGCGTCCTCGAGACGCCTGAGGGCGCCGCGTACCCGCCGCTGGCCTTCGTCGCCTTCCAGGCCACCTTCGCCATCATCACCGTCGCCCTGGTTTCGGGCGCCATCGCCGATCGCGCCAAGTTCGGCGCCTGGATGATCTTCGCCTTCGTGTGGTCGACGGTCGTCTACTTCCCCGTCGCCAGCTGGGTTTTCAACTTCGGTCTCGCCGAGGACGGCTCGTTCTCCTACGGCGGCTGGATCACCCACGGTATGCAGGACGTGTTCGGCGTCGGTGCGATCGACTTCGCCGGTGGTACCGCGGTCCACATCAACGCCGGTGCCGCCGCCCTCGCCCTCGCTCTGGTCCTCGGCAAGCGCGTCGGCTTCCAGAAGGGCGCCCACGTCCCCCACAACCCGCCGTTCGTGCTCCTGGGCGCCGGTCTGCTGTGGTTCGGCTGGTTCGGCTTCAACGCGGGCTCCGAGCTCGCCGCTGACGGCACCGCCGCCCTGGCCTTCGTCAACACGATCGCCGCTCCCGCAGCAGCCCTGCTCAGCTGGCTGATCGTCGAGAAGATCAAGGACGGCAAGCCCACCTCCGTGGGTGCCGCGTCGGGCGCCGTCGCCGGTCTCGTCGCGATCACCCCGGCGTGCGCCGCACTGACGCCGATCTGGGCCATCGTGCTGGGTCTCGTCGCCGGTGCCGTCTGCGCCCTCGCGATCGAGCTGAAGTTCAAGCTCGGCTTCGACGACTCGCTCGACGTGGTCGGCATCCACCTCGTCGGCGGTCTGCTCGGAACGCTGTACCTCGGCATCTTCGCCAACACCACCGGCCTCATCTACAGCGGCTCGCTGAACCAGCTGCTGGTGCAGGCGATCGCCGCCCTCGCAGTCCTGGTGTACTCGTTCGTTCTCGCCTTCGTCATCGGCTTCGCGATCGAGAAGACGATCGGCTTCCGCGTCAAGAACGAGGACGAGATCGCCGGTATCGACACCGTGGTTCACGGTGAAGAGGGCTACGTCCTGACCGACGCTCGCGCCTGAGCATCCTCACCCCGGACGGGGCGTCACCGATTCGTCGGTGGCGCCCCGTCTCTCGTTTTCGCCCCGCGCTGCCGTGCGCTGCGCTCCGTCGGATTCGAGTCCGCGGATGCCTAGGGTGGGGGAATGGGAACCACCTCTCGTCTCGTGTCGGCTTTCCTCGGGATGTTCCGCTCGACGGCACCGGCCAGGCCGGCCTCTGCGCCCGCACGAGCCGTCACGGCGCCAGCCGACGCCCAGACGCTCGAAATCGAGCCGCCGCGCCGCCTCACGATCTCGTACGCCCCGCAGCGCGACAATGCGCCGGACGGGGGAGAGATCGTCTGGACGTGGGTGCCGTACGAAGAGCGCGACGGGCAAGGCAAGGATCGTCCCGTCCTCGTCATCGGACGGGCGGATGCCACCCGCTCGTACGCCGTACGGCTGACCAGCAAGCCGCACGACGGCGATCGGCAGTACCTGTCCCTCGGCACGGGGGAGTGGGACCCGCAGCGGCGTCCCTCGTGGGTCGACATCGAGCAGCTGTACCTCGTGCACGATGCCGGCATGCGTCGAGAAGCCGCAGCCCTGGATCGGGGGCGCTTCGACACGGTCGCGGCCGCGCTGACAGCCCGCTACGGGTGGAAGCGCGGCTGACCACGGCTGTCAGGATGGGTGAATGAGCACCATTTCACCCATCGTCGTCGACACCGCCGCCGCGGCTCGGATGTGGCAGCAGTACGCCGACGCCCATCCCGACGCCGTCGCCGCCTGCCCCGAGTACACCGTCGAGCACTTCGGTGACTCCGAGAGACTGGCCGACGAGTTGCTCGCGCACGTTCTCGAGGGGGAGAAGCGTGCGACCTCGTCGCTCATCGCGGAGTACATCGCCGAGGGACAACCCCTCCCGCGCATCGGATCGCACTGGATCGCCTGCGACGGCCGAGGCGCGCCCCGAGCCATCCTGCGGACGACCGAGATGCGTCTGGGCGTCTTCGAGAGCGCGGACGCGCGATTCGCGTTCGACGAGGGCGAGGACGACCGGTCCCTCGAGAGCTGGCGGGAGGAGCATCGTCGATACTGGACGCGTATCTCCGCAGCGCTCGGGCGGGAGTGGTCGGAGAAGGACGACGAGATCGTGTTCGAGCGCTTCACGGTGGCGTGGCCGCCGGAGCACAGGGACGGCGGGCATTGATCGACCGCGTCGTCGCGGAGCGCGCGGAGGCCCTGGGCGAACCGCGAGAACGCCGATGGAGAGGAGCGGGGTCGGTGGGTGGGAGTCGTCATCGCCGCGGTTCACGCTCGCGCGGGTTTTCCGGCACTCGGTTGCGGAGGGGCCTTCTGACGGGCCTGATCCTCGGACTCACCGTGTTCCTGGGACTCTGGTTGACGGTCACGCCGGAGGATCTCGCCGCACGATGGACTCAGCTCGCTTTGGGCGCTACCGCGGTGGTCGGTGTGATGGCCGGTTCGCGCCTGCCGTTTCTCGGAGTGGTCGTGACGGCTGCCGCGACAGCATGCGGATGGACCCTCCACGTCACTGCCGATCCGTTCATGTTGACGGGATTCGCGGTGTTCCGACTGGCGGAGAAGCGCGGAGGACGCAGGTTCCCGTGGTGGATGTTCGCCGGCGTCGTCCTCGTGGTGCTCACCTCGGCGTTCCTCGGTACGGAGGGCGTCGAGGATCGTTTCCGCGGGATGGTGTTGAGCGCTGTCGTGTTGTGCGTCGCGTGGGTGCTCGGCGTGCGGACACGAGAGGTCAGGGAGGAAGCGACGGCTCGGTCGCGCGCCGAGGAGCGTCTTCGCGTGGCGCGCGACGTACACGATGTGCTGTCTCACTCCCTCGGAACGATCGGGGTGCAAGCGGGAGTCGCCGCCCATGTGAGCACTCTCGGCACCGAGCAACTGCGTGAGGTGCTGCGGGGGATCGAGGGTGATGCGAGAGCCTCTCTGTTTCAGTTGAAAGGCCTCCTGCAGAGGGAGCGAACCGGCACCGAGGCGGAGAATGTCACCTCGAGTCCGCTGTCGACAGCGCTCGCACGTCTTGCGATGTCTGCTGAGCGGGCCGGTATCTCCGTCCGTATCGACTCCGACGAAACGATCGATGGGCTCCCGTCCGATGTACGTACGACGGTGCTCAGAGTTGTCCAAGAAGCGGTGACGAACGTCATCCGGCACGCGGCGGCGTCCCTCGCCGTCGTGAGGCTTCACGTGTCCTCGGAGTCGGTGACGGTGGGGATTCAGGACGATGGACATGGCGCTCCGCGCACGTTCCAGCCCGGTCACGGTTTGGCGGGTATGCGCGAGAGGATCGAGCTCCTGGGTGGGACGGTGGACTTCGCCTCCTCGACGTCGGGCTTCACGGTGTCGGCGACCATTCCGCTAGTGGGAACTCCGAGCAGACCGCAAGGACGAATGTGATCAGGGTGCTCATCGCGGACGATGAACCGTCGATCCGCTCATCGCTTCGAATGCTGGTCGACAGCGAGGCCGGCATGGAGGTGGTTGGCGAGGCTACAGACGGCACGGACGCGGTCGAGCGTGCGGCAAGTCTGCATCCGGATGTCGTCTTGATGGACGTGCAGATGCCGCGGATGACCGGGCTGGAAGCGACCCGCGTCCTCGCCGGGGAGCCCGACGGGCCGCGGGTGATCGTGCTGACGATGTTCGATCTCGATGAGTACGTGTACGAGGCACTCCGGGCCGGCGCCTCAGGGTTCCTGCTGAAGAACAGTCCGCCCGGCGAGGTGCTGCACGCAGTACGCGTGACACACGAGGGCAATGCGCTGCTCGCCCCGGAAGTGACGAAGCGGTTGATCGGACGTTTCGCCCCCGTGCGCGAGGACCACCGACTCAGCCACCTCACGGCGCGGGAGCGCGAGACGCTGGCTCTCATCGGGCAGGGCAGATCGAACGCCGAGATCGCGGATGACCTGTTCGTCACCGTAACGACCGTGCGCACCTACGTGAGCCGGATTCTGACGAAACTCCAGGCCCGGGACCGGGCGGGGCTCGTCGTCATCGCTTACGAGAACGGCATTGTGACCCCGGCATCCACGTGATCCGATGACCCGAAGCCCGCGATTGTCAACTCTCGCAGACTGACGCCGGCACGCCGGCCCAGTTGGCTGGGAGGCATGATCGAAGTCAGTCACCTGGTCAAGCGTCACGGCTCACGCACCGTGGTCGACGATGTCAGTTTCACCGCTCTTCCGGGGCGGGTCACCGGCTGTCTCGGACCCAACGGCGCGGGGAAGAGCTCGACGCTGCGGGTCTTGCTCGGATTGGATCGTGCGACCAGCGGCACCGCGCTGATCGATGGTCGGCCGTATCGATCGCTGGAACGTCCGTTGTGGACGGTGGGAGCGATGCTCGACGGCCCCGGCGCGAACACGGGCCGCACCGCGAAGGCGCACCTGACCTGGGTGGCGCAGTCGAACGCCATCCCCACCCGACGAGTGGACGAGGTACTGGAACTCACCGGACTGCGGGATGCCGCGAAAATGCGAATCCGCGGATTCTCGCTCGGCATGGGGCGACGCCTCGGCATCGCCACAGCCCTCCTCGGCGACCCTGACGTGCTCGTGCTGGACGAGCCCACAAACGGACTCGATCCCGACGGCATCCGTTGGACAAGGCGCTTTCTGCGCCTCCTCGCCGACGATGGCAAGGCTGTGTTGGTGTCGAGTCACCTGATGAGCGAGATGCAGGACACCGCCGACGATGTCGTGATCATCGCTCGCGGCCGCGTTCTCGCAACGGGCAGCACAGCAGAGGTCATCGGCACGCACCGCACCCTGGAAGACGCGTTCTTCGAGCTCACGGACAAGCACACCGACTACCGGGCCGGAGACGTGGACGGGGCGACGGCATGAACGGTCTCCTACCCCTCGTGCGTTCCGAAGCCACCAAACTTCGCACCGGCCGCGCAACGTGGATTCTCGGGGCCGCAGCCGTCCTCGGCAGCTGGCCGATGGCCTGGGCCAACGCGGCGACCGCCGTCGGGGTGGCGTCCGATGACCCACGCCTCTTCTCTTCCGAACCGATCCCTCTCGCGTTCCAGGGGTTCGAGATGGCCGGGTTCGGGTATGTCCTCGTCGTCGTCCTCTCCGCGCTGTGGGCCGGAAGCGAGTACGGCGGCAATCAACAGATTCGCACGACGCTGCTGGCCACCCCACAGCGGTTGCGCGTGTTCGCAACGAAGACGCTGCTGCTCGCGATCACGGTCGCGGCGATCGCCTTCTCGACCATGTGGGGCACTCTGGTGATCACGCACCTCGTGGGAGAGACCGGTGTCGATCCGTGGACGTTGAACCCGGCGATCTGGGCGAACCTCGGCGGCGTCACCGTCGCATGGACGCTCACCGCGCTGACGGCCTTCGCCGTCGGCGTGCTCGCCCGCACTGTCATCCTGCCGCTCATCCTCGTCGTCCCGCTCGTCATCGGGGTCGGTGACTTCCTCACCGTGTTCTGGGCCGGCGCGAAGTATCTCCCCGTTGCCGCGGGTGCCGCTCTTTCCTCGAACCCCGCGACCGGCACATACCTCGACCCGCCCTTGGGCGGCATCGTCCAAGCCGGATGGGCAACGGTGCTGCTCACCGCAGCAGCGGTCTCGTTCGTGCGCCGAGACCTGTGAGGCACAGGTGATCCACACGCTCCGCGCCGAATGGACCAAGGCGCTCACTCTTCGAAGCATTCAAGGCACGATCGCTGCCGCGCTCCTCGTCCCCCCTGTCCTCGCGTTCGCCTCTGCGCTCGCCGTCGACGGCGAAGCGCCAACAACGGCGTCGTTCCCCATCGAGTCTCACGGGTTCGAGACCGCCGGGTTCGGACAGCCGCTGATCATTCTGCTCGCAGCTCTCGTGGCCGGAACCGAGTACATCGACGCACAGCTCGCCACCACTCTGACGGCCACACCCCGGCGGGGGCGTGTGCTCGCGGCGAAGTTCATCGTGACCGCGGCAGCGGCGGTGGCTGTCGGCATCGTCGCCACGAGCGCTGCCGTGCTCCTCGAACACGCGGCACTCGGTGAACACGGTCTTTCCGTCAGTGAGTTCACGGCGGGCATGGGGTGGAACCTGGTCGGCGTTGCCGTGAACTATGCGCTGATCGGGCTCATCGCCGCAGCCGTCACCGTCCTGGCCCGCACGTTCATCGTGACGCTCGTCGTACTCGTGCCTCTGGTTCTCGGGCTGACGATCTCTTGGCTGGGCCCCGTTCCGGCGTTGAGATTTCTGCCCGATCTCGCCGGACTGCAGCTCCTCACCGGCTACCCGGGAGTCGGACTCCTCGACCCGATACCCGGGGCAGTCGTCATGGCAGCCTGGGCAGCGTTGCTCTGCATCGCGTCGTGGCTCGTCTTCCGTAGGCGCGACACCACGGGCTGAGACCCGCGCCAGCAGCCCACCACCCGGGCGGGGCCGAGTGCACACGCACGAGGTCGATCTCGCCGACGAAGAAGGCCCGAAATCTCCGCGTTCCGCGTGATTCCGGGCCTCCAGTGGTGGGCGATACCAGACTCGAACTGATGACCTCTTCCGTGTGAAGGAAGCGCGCTACCAACTGCGCCAATCGCCCGCATCCCGAACGGGACTCATCGATCGTACCGGATGCCACGACGTGCTCCGAACCACGCCGTCGAGACACACCCGGGGCGCGCCTGGTTTTGCACCCGTGCCCAGATCGGGTAATGTCTTACGAGTGCTCGGGGCAAGCCCCGAAAACGAAATGCGGATGTAGCGCAGTGGTAGCGCATCACCTTGCCAAGGTGAGGGTCGCGAGTTCGAATCTCGTCATCCGCTCGAGTGAAGGGATCTTCGTCAGGGAAACCGACGAGAGATCACGACACGTGGGTCGAACCACACACGGTGGCGTGGCCGAGCGGCTAGGCACCGGCCTGCAAAGCCGTTTACACGGGTTCGAATCCCGTCGCCACCTCGCTTCATAACTGAACAGCCTGTATAGGCGCGATTGGCGCAGCGGTAGCGCGCTTCCCTGACACGGAAGAGGTCACTGGTTCGATCCCAGTATCGCGCACCGAATGAAACCCCCGGTTCCGCCGGGGGTTTTCTCGTTCCCGCTGCTGTCGCTCGCGCGACAGCGGCGATGTCGGCGGGTCATGGCATCCTGTCTTCTATGGAGGAGCTTCAGGATTCGCCCCCGCGTCGATCGCGTGAGCAGCTCGAAGAGTGGGTGCAGGAGTTCAAAAATCAGGGCCACATCGTGGCGGGGGCCCTTCGAGTCGCCCAGCAAGAAGACGCCGACGGTCAAGACACCGGGCTCGTCGTGATGAGCCTGCGCAATGCGAAGGCGTCGATCTACATGCAGCCGCGCGGCTACGACGACCCCGTGTGGGAAGCGACGCTCACGGGGCGCCCCGAAGATCTCACGCTCTCGATCCACGACATTGCTTCGCTCGCGGCCGAGCTCGTGATCGCCGGCAACCTCTGTTCGTTCCTCCAGTGGAAGTCGCTCGAGTGGGACCGCCAGAGCGGAACGCACGGCTGATCCGTATCGAGCCCGTGCGCCGCAAGTCCCCCACGCCGGCCCGCCACGGCGGCTAGCGTGTTCGCATGACCGTTCCCGACACGCACTGGCGTGAGATCGCCGCGTCGCCGTTCGTCTCGCTCGGAACCTTCCGTCGCAACGGCGCCGAGGTCGCCGTCCCCGTCTGGATCGCTCGTGACGGTGACGAACTCGTCGTCACGAGCGAACGCAACACCGGCAAGGTCAAGCGCCTCCGCAACGACCCGCGCGTCACCGTGCGCCCGTGCAGCCGCATGGGATCGGTCGAACCGGATGCCATCACCGTCGCGGCGCACGGACGAGTCGCCGGCCCCGCGACCGATGACCCGCGCGCGGACTCGGCACTGCGTCGGAAGTACGGTCTGCAGTACCGCGCGATCCTCGGATTCGAGGCGCTGGTGCGCAAGATCCAGCGACGTCCGGGCGACCGGGTGATCCTCCGCATCAGTCGCGGAGACTGACGCTCCGTCGGGACGTCGCGGGCCGCCACACGCCGCAGGGTGTACCCGAACCGCAGTCTCGCGCAAGGGGGTTTGCTGTTCTCGCCGAGTCGCGAAAGGTTGCTGGAAAGCGGCTGGCACCCCCGGCATCCGCGTCCCCCTTCTTCTCGCCGGAAGATGCGCGGTGCGACGAGGTGCCGGCGACGAGGTTGTGCATGGGCAAGTTCATCTACGACGGCACCACGAAGATGGAGTTCGAGGACCGGCTCCTGGCGCACCTGCAGGCGGTCATCATGGCCAAGGTCCGACGGGGAGAGAGCTTCCCGTTCACCTGGAAGGACGACATCAGCACCGGAGGCGGGCGCACGACCGTGTACATCCACCCGAACGTCTCGCTGGTGTTCAAGTACCACGGCAGTCGCACCCCGCAGTTGAGCGCACCGTGGCTGCACGCTCTGACGTACAACGCCAACTCGGGTCGCGGGCTCTACGTCATCCCGGAGCCCGAGGAGTTCACGCCGCGAGAGAGCATGCAGCGGGAGGAGATGGTCTTCCGCGAGGTGCCGAACGAACCGATGGCCTCGGATGCGCACTCCTGACCGGGAATGTCGACCCCCGCGGCGCGGGTTGACGCTCTCATGAGCGACTGGATCGAGACCAAGCCCTTCTTCGAGACGACGGCGGTGGCCCACCTGGCGACACTCATGCGCGACGGCTCTCCGCATTCGACCCCGCTCTGGGTGGGGGTGGACGGCGAGCGGCTGATGTTCTTCACCGAGATCGACGCCCTGAAGGACCGGAACCTGCGCCGCGATCCGCGCGTGGCGATCTCGGTGACCGGCGCCGACAACCCGTACTCGATGGCGTTCGTCCGCGGGGAGGCCGTCGAGCGATTGGAGGGTGACGAGGCTCTGCCGTACGTCGACCGCATCTCGCATCTGTACGAGGGACGCCCCTACGGAATGCGGGAGGGCCTCGCCGTGTGGTTCATCGAACCGCGTAAGGCGTGGTCTCGCACCTACGAGGACTGAGCCTCACAGCGCGAGAGGGAGCACCCCCAGCACGAGGATGAGCGGGGCGATCACCGCGCCGAGCACGATGAAGCGCCCCCACTTCACCTCGACGCCGGCCGCGACCAGACGATCGTGCCAGAGGAGGGTCGCGAGAGACGCCCACGGCGTCACGATCGGCCCCGCATTCACACCGATGAGCAGCGCTGCAAGGCGCGCGGGGGAGCCCGCGACCGATTCGAGCGCAAGGTAGGCGGGAAGGTTGTTGATCCCGTTCGCTGCCAGAGCGCCCACGCCGGCGACCTGCCAGAGCGACACGAGGTCGTCCCCGGTGCCGGCCAGGACCGAGGTGACGCGGCCGATGCCCAGCGCCTCCAGCGCGCCGACGGCCAAAAACAGCCCGCCGGCGAACACCAGCAGCGACCACGGCACGAGACGGATGCCGAGAGCCCGCGGCGCGCGCCACGCGAACGCCGCCACGAGGACGATCGCGGCGCCGACCGCCGGCATCCACGGTTCCAGGCCGACCACCAGCAGCGGAAGCAGGGCGACCGTCACCACGGCCGAGACGCGCAGGAGGATCGGATCGGAGACAGTGGGGAAGGCGGCATCCGGGTAGGTCTTCGGGAGACGGCGGAGGAACACCAGCGTCAGCACCGAGACCGAGACGGCGATCGCGATCAGCGCCGACGGCCCGAGCAGAGCGAGGAAGGCGACCGGGTCGTGTCCACCCCCGAGGGCTTCGGATGCCAACAGGTTGGTGAGGTTCGACACCGGGAGCACGAGCGAGGCGGTGTTCGCGAGCACGACGGTCACGAAGGCGAAGGGGAGCGGGTCGAGCTTGCGCGCCACGGCCATCGAGACCACGACCGGCGTCAGCAGCACCGCTGTCGTGTCGAGCGAGAGGAACGCCGTGGCGACCGTCGCGAGCGCCACGACGAGCACCCACAGCCACACCGTGCGACCGCGCGCGACACGGGCCAGGCGGGCGGCCACGACGTCGAAGAGTCCGGCTTTGGATGCCAGCTCCGCCACGATCGTGACGGCGACGACGAACAGCAGGATCGGCCAGACGCGGTCGGCGACGGCGAGGGCGTCATCCGCGGGGAAGACGCCGGTGAGCAGCGCGATGATCCCGAGGATCCAGAGCACGCCGCCGATGATGGCCAAAGTCACCGCTCCACTATGAGGCACGCCGGGTGCCATCGAGGTCACGCCCGCCCGGTAGCCTGGAACAGACCCTTTCAGGAGATGTGCTGTGACTGATTTTCCCGCCGATGGCTTCGCCCTCTTCCCCGACCGATCGGTTGTCGCCCTGCGCGTCAACGGCGAGCTGAAAGACCTCGCCACGACCGTCACGGCCGACGACGAGGTGGAGCCCGTCACGATCGACAGCGCCGACGGTCTGTCGATCCTGCGGCACTCGACGGCGCACGTGCTCGCGCAGGCGGTGCAGCGCGTCAAGCCGCAGGCGAACCTGGGGATCGGCCCGCCCGTCACCGATGGCTTCTACTACGACTTCCAGGTCGACGAGCCCTTCACCCCGGAAGACCTCAAGGTCATCAAGAAGGAGATGGAGCGGATCGTCCGCGAGAACCAGCGGTTCGTCCGCCGCGTGGTCACCGACGACGAGGCCCGTGCGGAGCTCGTCGACGAGCCGTTCAAGCTCGAGCTCATCGGACTCAAGGGCGGCTCCGCCGAGGCCGCGGAGGGCGCGAACGTCGAGGTCGGCGCCGGCGAGCTGACGATCTACGACAACGTCACCCGCGACGGCGAGACCGCGTGGAAAGACCTCTGCCGCGGACCCCATGTGCCCGGCACGCGCCTCATCGGCAACGGGTGGGACCTCACCCGCATCGCCGGCGCCTACTGGCGCGGCAGCGAGAAGAACCCGCAGCTGCAGCGCATCTACGGCACCGCGTGGCCCACGAAGGACGAGCTGCGTGCGTATCAGCACCGCCTCGAGGAGGCCGCGAAGCGCGACCACCGCAAGCTCGGCAAGGAGCTCGACCTCTTCTCGTTCCCCGACGAGATCGGTCCGGGACTCTCGGTGTTCCACCCCAAGGGCGGCATCATCCGCTACGAGATCGAACGCTACATGCGCGAGCGCCTGCTCGCCAGCGGGTACGAGGTCGTCAACACCCCGCACATCACCAAGGGCGACCTGTTCATGACGAGCGGGCACCTGCAGTGGTACGCCGACGGCATGTACCCGCCGATGGTGCTCGACGAGGTGGTGGATGCTGACGGGCACGTGTCGCGCGAGGGCCAGGAGTACTACCTGAAGCCCATGAACTGCCCCTTCCACAACCTGATCTTCCGCTCGCGCGGACGCAGCTACCGCGAGCTGCCCCTGCGCCTGAGCGAGTTCGGGTCGGTGTACCGCTACGAGAAGAGCGGCACGCTGTCGGGCCTCACCCGTGTGCGCGGCATGACCCAGGACGACACGCACATCTACGTGACCGCCGAACAGGTGAAGGGCGAGCTCACCCACAGCCTCGACTTCGTGCTGCAGACCTTGCGCGACTACGGCCTGAACGACTTCTACCTCGAGCTGTCGACCAAGGAGGAGGGCAACCCGAAGTTCATCGGCGACGACTCCCTCTGGGTCGAGGCCACCGAGACGTTGCGCGAAGTCGCCGAGGCGTCGGGCCTCGAGCTCGTGCCCGACCCGGGCGGGGCGGCGTTCTACGGCCCGAAGATCTCGGTGCAGGCGCGCGACGCCATCGGCCGCACCTGGCAGATGTCGACGATCCAGCTCGACTTCAACCAGCCCGAACGATTCGAGCTCGAGTACACCGGTCCCGACGGCGAGAAGCACCGTCCCGTCATGATCCACCGCGCCCTCTTCGGCTCGGTCGAGCGCTTCTTCGCGATCCTGCTCGAGCACTACGCCGGCGCATTCCCCGTGTGGCTCGCACCCGTGCAGGTCGTGGCCGTTCCGGTGGCCGCCGAGTACGGCGACTACCTGCAGAGCATCGTCGCCGACCTCAAGACCAAGGGCGTGCGCGCCGAGGCCGATCACAGCGACGACCGCATGCAGAAGAAGATCCGCACGCACACCACGCAGAAGGTGCCGCTCATGCTGATCGCCGGCGAGCAGGACCGCTCGAACGGCACGGTCTCGTTCCGGTTCCGTGATGGGACGCAGCTCAATGGCATCCCGGTCGACGAGGCCGTCGCGCGCATCACCGGCGCCATCGCGGCTCGCACGCTCGTGAACACCGCGGAGGATCTCGCGTGACGAGCGATCCGGATGCCGTGGCGGCGGGCTCGTCGCCCTCGTCCGGCGCCACGCCCGCCAGGGAGCAGCCTGCCGTCACCGCATCCGGACCCGCGACCACCGACGCCGAGCTGGTCGACGCCGCGACGCTTCCGGGAGTGCCGGACGAGTTCCAGCGACTGTGGACCCCGCACCGCATGGCGTACATCTCGGCTGGTCGCGAGCCGATGGAGCAGAACTGCCCCTTCTGCGCGGCGCCCGGCAAGTCCGACGAGGACGGCCTGATCGTCGCGCGCGGGAAGACCGCCTACGTACTGCTCAACCTCTTCCCGTACAACTCGGGTCACCTGCTGGTGTGCCCGTACCGTCACATCGCCACGTACGACCAGGCGACCGACGAAGAGGTGGCCGAGATCGGCGCGCTGACTCAGCGCGGGATGCGCGTTCTGCGCGCGGTGTCGCGGTGCGACGGCTTCAACCTCGGCATGAACCAGGGCGCGATCGCGGGGGCCGGTGTCGACGCGCACCTGCACCAGCACATCGTGCCCCGGTGGGCCTCGGACGCGAACTTCTTCCCGATCATCGCCAAGACGAAAGCCCTGCCGCAGCTCCTCGGCGACGTGCGCCGCACGGTCGCGGACGCCTGGGCCGACTGAGCGCACCCTGGCACTGCCGCACACGCCCGCGGGCACCTGCTGACGTCGTTTGCCGCTGATGCGCGCTTACCGGCGCTCACCTCGTCCATCTGCGTCAAACGAAACGACGCCCGCCCGCCTGTTTGCCTCGGATGGTCACGAGCGTCGCGCAGCACCGACGATCTTCGGCAAACGAATCCCGGCGGCCAACGCGGAACCTCAGCGCACCTGGCGGACCGAGAACTGCAGGCGCGGGTGGGCGTAGGCCTCCTGCGACTCGATGAGACGCAGTTCGCGCGAACCCGACTCGTACGTGTTCGTCAGCAGATCGAAGACGCTGGATGCCGTGCGGGCCAGCGCGTCGGCCGCGTCGCCGCCGCTGCGACGGTAGTGCGCCGTGAACAGCGCTGCGGTCACGTCGCCGGACCCGTTGGCCTTCATCGGGATGAGCGGCGTCTGCACGATCCAGGCGCCATTGTCGTCGACGACCATCATCTCGATCGTGTCGGCCTCGCGGTCCGGACGCTCGACGCTCGTCACGAGGATCGTTCGCGGCCCGCGAGCGCGCAGCGCATCAGCCGAGGCGAGGGTCGAGTCGATGCTCCCCGGTTCGGTGCCGGTGAGGAAACCGAGCTCGAACTGGTTCGGGGTGAGGATGTCCGCGACGGGGACGACGCGCTCACGCAGGAGCTCGGGGATCGCGGGGGCCACGAAGCATCCCGACTTGGCGTTGCCCATGACCGGGTCGCAGGCGTAGACGGCATCCGGATTCGCCTTCTTCACCCGCGCGACGGTGTCGATGATCACGTCGGCGATGCCCTCGCCACCCTGGTACCCCGAGAGGACGACGTCGATCTCGGGGAAGACGCCGCGCTCCTCGATGCCCGTGATCACCGCGGCGACGTCGTCGGGGGAGATCAGCGGACCGCGCCATGCCCCGTACCCGGTGTGGTTCGAGAAGTTGACCGTGTAGACGGGGAGAACCTCGACGCCGATGCGCTGGAGGGGGAACACCGCGGCGGAGTTGCCGACATGCCCGTACGCGACGGCGGACTGGATCGAGAGAACCTTCATGCCTCGATCCTTCCACCTCGAGCGGGCGGTCGACGCGTTCCCGCAGCGGCGGCGATGTCATCGGCCAGTGTCCGGGCCGCGGTGTCGTCGAGGTCGTGCACCGTCAGCCGCAGGAACGACCCGGACGGACCGGAGGAGAGGAAGAACGGATCCCCCTCACGAACGAGCCAGCCTCGGCGCATGAGGTCGTCGCGCACCGTGGCCGCGGGAACGGGGAGGGGCACCCAGAGGTTGAGTCCGTCGCCCGGGGCGACCGGCAGTCCACGTTCGGTCAGCGCGGCGGCGAACGCCGCGTTGCGGTCGGCGTAGTGGACTGCGGCGCGCTCGATGTCGGCGCGGACGCCGTCGTCGGTGACGAGCGCGTGCGTCATGCGCTGGAGGATGTGGCTCACCCATGTCGTCCCGGGCGTGAGCCGCACGGCGAGTCCGTCGGCGGTGTCGGGATCGGATGCCGTCACCGCGAGGCACGTGTCCGGCCCCAGGAACTTCGACATCGAGCGGATGCGCGCCCACCGGCGCTGCCCCGACCCGATGACGGAGTGGAGCGGGGCGCGGGAGAGGAGCGAAAAATGATCGTCCTCGATCACGAGGACGTACGGGTGCGCGGCCAGCACGTCGCGGAGGGCCGCCGCGCGCTCGGCGCTGAGACTCGCGCCGGTCGGGTTGTGGGCGCGAGGCGTCACGATCACGGCTCTCACGCCGGCGTCGAGCGCGGCGCGGAGTCCCTCGACGGTCATACCGTCGGCATCCACCTCCACCGGGATCGCGCGATATCCTCCCGTCCGCACCGTGTGCAGCGCGGAGAGGAAGCACGGGTCTTCGAGCGCCACCGCATCGTCTCGCTGCAGCGCCTGCGCGAGGAGCCGCTCGATCGCATCGCTCGCGCCGCTGGTGACCGTGATGCGCAGATCGTCATGGGGGAGCTGGTCCGCCATCCAGTCACGCGCCCAGGCCTCGAGCCCCGGGTCGATGACAGGCTCGCCGTACAGCACGGGGCGGGTCGAGCGGACGAGGGCGTTCGTGGGATCGGGGATGAGCGCCGGGTCGGGGTTGCCTGTCCCGACGTCGCGCAGCACCGTGTCCGGCGCGTAACCCTCCTGTGCGACGGTCGTGCGGTCGGCTACGCGCGTGCCCCCGCGCCCGCGCGCTTCGACGAGGCCCGCCTGCGAGAGCTGCCGATAAGCCGCGACGACGGTGTTGCGGTTGACGCCGAGGTCGGCCGCGACGGTCCGGACAGACGGCAGGAGCGTTCCCGGCGCGAGTTCTCCGCGTTCGATGCGCTCACGCAGATCCGTGGCGATCTCGGATGCCGACCGGCCGGTGATGTCGATGGTCATGTGCCCCCTCGGTCATGAACCACCCTATGGCCTGAGACATGCTACGTTTTGGCCTAAGCCAAAAGAAGCGCGACTCGACGCGCCGCACATCGCGCCCCGAGCGCGGAACGGAGTGGATATGACCGACACCGGAACCTCACGCGTCAAGCGCGGCCTCGCCGAGATGCTCAAGGGCGGCGTCATCATGGACGTCGTCACCGCCGAGCAGGCCCGCATCGCCGAAGACGCCGGCGCCGTCGCGGTCATGGCGCTCGAGCGCGTGCCCGCCGACATCCGCGCGCAGGGCGGTGTGGCACGCATGAGCGACCCCGACCTGATCGACGACATCATCGCGTCGGTGTCGATCCCGGTCATGGCGAAGGCCCGCATCGGCCACTTCGTCGAGGCGCAGATCCTGCAGGAACTCGGTGTCGACTACATCGACGAGTCCGAGGTGCTCTCGCCCGCCGACTACGTGAACCACATCGACAAGTGGAACTTCACCGTGCCGTTCGTCTGCGGAGCGACGGGCCTCGGCGAGGCGCTGCGCCGCATCACCGAGGGCGCCGCCATGATCCGGTCGAAGGGCGAGGCCGGCACCGGCGACGTCTCCGAGGCGACCAAGCACATCCGCACGATCACGGGCGAGATCAACGCGCTCCGCGCCAAGACGAAGGACGAGCTGTACGTCGCAGCCAAGGAGCTGCAGGCCCCGTACGAGCTCGTCGCCGAGATCGCCGAGACCGGGAAGCTGCCCGTCGTCCTGTTCACCGCCGGGGGAGTGGCCACCCCCGCCGACGCGGCCATGATGATGCAGCTCGGCGCCGACGGCGTGTTCGTGGGCTCGGGCATCTTCAAGTCGGGCAATCCCGCCGAGCGCGCCGCCGCGATCGTCAAGGCGACCACCTTCCACGACGACCCCAAGATCGTGGCCGAGGCCTCGCGCGGACTCGGCGAGGCGATGGTCGGCATCAACGTCGCCGACCTCCCCGCTCCGCACCGCCTGGCCGAGCGTGGCTGGTAACAGCCCCCGCGTCGGCGTCCTCGCCCTGCAGGGCGATGTGCGCGAGCACCTCGCCGTGCTGACGGCCCTCGGTGCCGACGCGCGACCCGTGCGTCGACCCGAG
>NZ_JARHXC010000289.1:0-22683 GCF_029222405.1 Microbacterium sp. Kw_RZR3
GTTTGACCTCGCCGCCCTTGCCATACGGGCGCGGCCAGGGGGCCATCTGGAGCAAGCCACTCTCAGCTTGCTCGGCCGCCTGCTGAAGATAGTTGGTGTATCCGTACCCGTTTCCGGTTCGAGTCGTGAGATAGGAGTAGGCCTGCTCCCAGACGCTTTGCACGTTGGACAGCATCGACGGATGGAAGAACGCTGCTCGCGTCGAGGCAACCACGTCGAAGCCGCGCACGTAGTCGAGCTGCATTCGTATCCGCTCGACCTGTGGGAGCTCGTCAGGCTGGTGTTCATCGAGGACGATCTTGAGCTGATCCTCCACGTTGTTGAGCACACCCCAGAGCGGATGGTTGTCGAAGTCCGAGCGCAACATGAAGCCTCCCGGTCACATGGTATTTGGCGCATGCGACATGGCATGACTTCAGCTCGCGGTTAGGCCTCCGTGACGAACGCCTCGACTGGCGGGCATTCGAGCGCCGCCTGAACGAGATCGGCCAGTTCCGCACGGTCATCGACGGGCTCGGCATCCACTTCCTCCACCGCCGTTCGCCGCGGACGGATGCCACCCCGCTCGTCCTGACCCACGGCTGGCCGGGGAGCGTCGCCGAGTTCGTCGACGTCTTCGACGAGCTCGCCGAGCCTCAGGATGCCAAGACCCCGGCGTTCCACGTCGTCGTGCCGTCGCTCCCGGGATTCGGCTACTCCGACAAGCCCGCCGACGAGGGGTGGGATATCGAGCGCATTGCGGCTGCGTGGGTCCAGCTCATGAGCAGGCTCGGGTACGACCGCTTCCTTGCCCACGGGGGCGACTGGGGTGGGCCGGTCACCATCGCGCTCGGTGGTCGGTTTCCGGCGAAGGTCATCGGCATCCACACGACAACACCGATCGCGCCGCCCGGGCTGAGCCTCGACGTGCTCGACGCCACCGAACGGCAATGGGTCGAGCACACCCGCGCCTTCGAGAGGAACCGTCTCGCTTATGCGAGGGTCATGGCGACCGCGCCGCAGACGATCGGGTACTCCCTGCTCGACTTGCCTTCGAGACCATCTCGCGCGACCGCTTCCTCGACAACGTGACCCTGTACTGGCTCACCGCGACCGGCGCTTCAGCGGCGCGGATCTCCCTCGAGAGTCACCAGTCGCTCGACCCCGACTTGCGGGTGACGGTGCCTGCGGCCCTCACGACCTACGCGCACGACATCGAGAAGCATCCGCGGCCCTGGGCGGAGGAACGGTTCCGCTACATCGTGCGATGGCGGGCGCCGGAGGCAGGTGGCCACTTTCCCGCGCTCGAGATGCCGGGGGAGTTCGTGCGCGATCTGCGGGAGGGGTTGGCGGCTGTGCTGGCGGCGTCGAGGTGAGGCAGCATTGGCGTGATCACGCCGGATCCGGGTCAGGCATCCCAATCTCGATCACGAGTTGTCGGCGCGGCATGCTGGCGGCGAGCCTCGCCGTACGTCACTGCGCCCACCGCTCCCGCTCCGGCACGGGATCCCACGACCACGCGTTTTCGGCCCCCGCCTCGACCGGCTTGTACATGGGTTGGCCCCGGATGCACAGCCCGTAAGACCAGGTGGTCCCGCATACCTCGCACCTGGCGAACAGTACGATCGTGAACTTCAGATCCGACCTGGCCAACGGCATCATGTCGCGGAGGGGGACGTCGGCGCGCAGAACGCTCATCCGCCCGTCGTCCAGCCGCTCGGCGAGGCGGTCTTCGGTCGGCTCGATATCGATGACGCGCCTGCCGTAGAAGTCTCGATAGACCGCGACGGAGGTGCAGACGTCGCAGCGGGGGAGCGCCGTCTGCGGCTCACGCTGGGTCATCAGCCCATTTTGCCGGTTCTTCGGGGATGGATGATCGCCTATCCCGTGCTCCACCGGCGCTGCCTGCGGGCGGGCACTCCGCCCCCGTCACGAGGGCACGCGCGTCCCGACGCCGTCTGAAACCTGGCGAAAACGCCGCGCCGTGAGCACGAGCACCCCGAGACCGCCGGTGATCCCCACCCAGACGATGAGGAGCCCGGTGGCTATCGGCGCGGTCAACGGCAGGACGGAGAAGACGCGTTCCGCGTCGATGGAGCCGGAGTTTGGGACCCAGGTCGCTCCAGCGGTGAGGAGGAGGTAGGCGATGGCCGTTGACGTGAGCCAGGCGCCTCGCATCCGTCGGCCGCGATGCAGCACCGTCATGGTCCCGCCCACAAGGCCGGCGACGACGGCGATACTCACCGCTGCGAGCACCACCCATGGCATCGACGAAGCCACGAAGCCACCCATCACGTCGCGGCAGAAGAATGCCCTGTTGCCGCCCCAGCTGGTGCCCGAATGATGACATTCTGCGCCGATAAAGACGGTGTAGAAAAGGACGGTTGCGCCACCCGCCACCAGCGCGCCCAGGCTGAGGACGAGCCAGCCCCAGCCGAAGCCCGAGCGCGGCCATCGCCACTTTCCGCCGTCCCCCACGTTGTCAGTGTGGCATTCCCGGACGGGAATGACCGAGTGCGTTCCGGATAATGAGACCTCGACGGGTGCGGTCCCGTCAGTCGCGCGGAGCGGGGTCGACCACCGCAGCCGCCGCTTCGATCTCGACGAGCTGGCCGTCGTACCCGAGCACGGTGACGCCGAGGAGCGTGCTCGGAACGTCGTGCTCACCGAAGGCGTCCCGGACGACCTCCCATGCCGTCACCAGGTCGGCTTGGCGCGTCGAGGCGACGAGGACTCGCGTGCTGATGACATCCGTGATCTCCGCGCCGGCTTCGCGGAGCGCGATCGACATGTTCTCGACACACTTCGCCGCCTGGGCGGCGTAGTCGCCGACGCCTGCGGTCGTGCCGTCGAGGTTCAGTGGGCAGGAACCGGCGAGGAAGATCAGCCGCGCGTCGGCGGGAGCGGTGGCGGCGTAGGCGTACTCCGCGCTGTCGGAGAGCGCGCTCGAACGGATGAGCGTGACGGCGGTGGGCATCTTCTGACCTTTCGGGGGTGGGTTCAGATGTTGCGCGCCATGAGCACGATGGCGGCGTCGAGAGTCTCGGGGTCGGCGACGAATCCGACCGATTCGTACAGTCGGCGGGCTGGGGCATTGGATGCCAAGACCCCCAACTGCACGCGCGAAACGCCCTGTGCGCGTGCGTAGTCCAAGGTGAGAAGAAGAAGGCGGCGTCCCCACCCCTGGCCGCGGACGCTCGGAGCGACGATCAGACGGCCGACGCGCAGAGCATCCTCGAGCGGAGTGAACTGCAGGTGGCCGACGGGTTCGCCCTCGCTCGTGTCCAGCATCCACGCGGTCGCGCCGGGCCGTTTGTGCAGATCATCGAGGTCGCTCGGCAGGAAAGGCCAGTTCACCCACGGGCCGGCGAACGCGAAGAGGGCCTCGGCGTTGGGAACCCAGCTCGCGACAACGGGGAGGTCTGCGTTCGTCCGGGGGCGTAACGATGGCACACGCTCACAGTAATCAGCGTCCAGACGCCGCCGCTGCTCTGTCCGCGTCGGCCGAGTGGCGTCGACTTCACGCCGGGTTCTTCGGACTCCGCGCGGTCCACATGCATCGTCCGAATGTCAAAAACACCGGAAGATGGGAACGAGAGTCGCGCTAGACACCGCTGCGTACAGAACGAGTCTCATTGATCACGTTCCGTCTGTCGACGGCTCCTCGGCGGCGATGGGGCGCCCGCGCACTGCCGTCGAGATGATCAGAGCGCCGCTGGTGACGGACGCGGCGATCAGCGCCGACCCGATCAAGATGGCGGCGAGGAGCGACTGCCGAAGGCGCGCGCTCTCGCAGATCGACGCGTCGTACACCACTCCTTCGCACGCCCCGGGCGGAACCGTGCTCCCGAAGAGAGGGATTCCGACGACGATGGTGATCGCACACGCGGCGAACGCGACCAGAGCAGGAATCACACGCATGAGGACCTCACGTTGAGCTTGTACGAGAGCGTCCTCGGGCAAGGCGCTGCAGACGAACGTATCGATCCGGCGACCCTCGTCCACGAACGTGTTGCGCGGGTGAATTCGTGGGCGCTCGAGGGTCTGGATGACGACGCCGAGCGGTTCCGCGCTTCGCAATTTCACCGTGATCATCGCCGCCCTGCGCGGAGGGGCGAGCACGCGGGCCGTGGCTGCGCGAAGGGTGCGTTCGCCGTCCACGGCATGGAACGGGCGCGATGGGCGTATTGAACGAATTGGGCGATTTGCGCGATAATGGATTCATGTCTGAGCATGCGCGTTCGTCCCGTCACGCACAGGTCGTCGAGCCACCGCATGACCTCGACGAGATGATGAGGCTGGCCAACTTCTTGGAGCAGCATTCTGCTCCGGCCGTGCTGGTCGGCCCGGACGGAGAGCAGGTTCCTCTCCCGCTTCCTGCGTACGAAGCGCTCAAGCGTGTTGTCGCTGCGATGGAACGGGGTGCGTCTGTCAGCCTGGAGCCGATCGATCGCCAGCTCACGACCCAGCAGGCGGCGACGCTCCTTGGGATCAGTCGCAACACACTGGTGCGGCTCTTGGACGAACACGAGCTTCCGTTCGAGCGGCTCGGCGAGTCCCGGCATCGCAGGCTGAGGCTTCACGACGTTCTCGCGTATCGCGACCGTAAGCGAGAGGAACGGCGGAGCCGTCTAGACGAGATGACCCGTCAGGCGAACGACGACGGCCTCTATGAAGCCAGTGCGGCGGCCTACGCAGAGGCACTGCGGCGCGCACGAAGGCAGTGACCAGTGACTCGTTTCACGGCATTCCTTGATGCGTGCGTTCTCGTGCCCATCGCTCCTTGCGACACTCTTCTGCGTATGGCTGATTGCGGAGCCTTTCGGCCGCTCTGGTCGGAGGCGGTTGAGGAGGAGGCTCTGCGAGCTCTGTGCGAGATCCATCCGGACATCGATCCCAGCCGGTTCTACAGCCGGTTTCGGAGCATGAACGAGGCGTTCGAAGACGCGCGCGTATCGGGATGGGAGCCGCTCGTCGAGGGGCTCGAACTGCCCGACCCGAATGACCGCCATGTTCTCGCGGCCGCGATCCGTGGGAGGGCAGATGTCATCGTGACGGAGAACGTGCGCGACTTTCCCACGACGGCGCTCGCGCCGCTCGGAATGGAAGCCGTGCGGCTCGACGATTTCCTGCTGTCGCAGTTCGATCTCAGCGTGACCGTGACCGTGCAGCTCATCGAAGATCAGGCGCGCGCGATGGGCAGACCCCGGTCACGAAAGACGAACTGCTGGAACGGCTGGCGCGCGGCGGGGCACCTCGATTCGCCGATGCGGTCTCGGCCGTGTTGGCTTCCTCGAGAGCTTCGACGGGGGACATCGAAGAACCCGGTCTGTAGCTGAACCTGAGGTGTTACGTCCCACTACGTCCCAGATCGCCCGCCCCCACGGCATCCCGTAGCTTCATCTCACCGAAACCCCTCGAAGGCAGGTGAAGCCATGTCCCGCACGATCTCGTCGACAGTCCACCCGATCCAGCGCTGCATGGCAGCCTCGAACCCCTCCGCGTGGTGGGACGGTCTCGTGGTCGACGCCGATGGCGCGACGATCACCGTCGCCCTGCTGAAGGGCGCGACGGTGGAACTGCGGGTCGTGGGACCTGCGGTCGACATCGCGGTGGGGGAGCCGGTGGCCTACCACCCGGTCGCGGAACTCCTCAACGCGGCGACGGTCATCACGACCGCTCGCGTCGCCTGAACCGGAACTACGCGCTCATCGAGGCCATCATGGCCTCGCACTTCATGACCATGTCGTCGCAGGCCATGGCGCAGTAGTGGCACATCTCGTCCATGTCGGCGTGGGCGCGGCACTCGGCGGCGCAGGCCTTGCCCATGGTCATGCAGGCGGTCATCATGGCGTTCATCACGTCCATGTTCATGCCAGCCGGACGCATCATCATGTGCATCGTCGCCTGCGCCATCTCGACCATGTTCGAGCACATGGCGCAGCACATCGCCATCTCGGGGCCGTGCATCATGTCGCTGCCGGCGCACATCGCCGCGGCCATCGCGCACGCGTTCAGGGACTGCATGCATTCCTGCAAGGCATCCATGTCCATGGTCATCTCGCCCATGTCCATCGACTTCATCATGGCCATCGTGTCCATTGCTTCTCCCGAGTGCTCGTTGTGACGGAGGGACCGGATGCCGCGGACGACCCGGCTTACTCGAATGCTACGCCGAGGGCGTCGGGGCTCGACAGGGCTCTGGGGATGTTGATCAGTTGCTCACGGCGGCCGAGAGGGAGCGGGCGTCAGCGCATCCAACCCTCGCCGCGCCATGAGTCGGCCGAGTCGGTGCTCGGCGCGGCGGCCTGGTGGGTGCGGGGTGAAGTTTCTCGAGTAATGGCATGCCTACGTGCTTCTGGGTGTGCAATGGTGCGCACGGAACCCGAAAGGACGAACCCAATGACGTCAGTCAGCGCAAGACGCAACCCCGACCCAATGACGATCGCGGTCGCGACCATTGCGGCCGCCACCGCAGTCCTTGTGCTTGCTGCCACGACCGCCGCGTTCTTCTTTGCGGCTGAGTCTGCGCGCTACGCAGCGGGCGATGTCGTGATGCCTGTCGACCTCTTGGGCCTTCCTCTCTTCGAAGGCTTCCGGAACGCTGGTCGACTCGGAGTGCATGCGGAATGGGGCGTCCCGGTCATGGCTCTGATGTTCGTGGCTGCGGTGGCCACATTGACGGTCTTGCGCCGCCGGGAACGGCATCGCCGTCTGAGCAGGTGAAGCCGTCCGGCGTGGAGGTGAAGCGGTGCTGCACGCGAATGTCTCAGAAGGTGGATCCGATCTTCTTCTTCGCCTTCCTCCCGCAGTTCGTTCCTGCGGGCGAAGCCAACGGCACCTGGCACATGGTCTCGCTCAGCCTCGTGTTCATGGCGCTGACGTTCGTCGTGTTCGCGCTCTACGGCGTCTTCGCCGCGACGATGCGCAACCAGGTCATCACGCACCCGAAGGTCATGGCGTGGCTTCGCCGCACGTTCGCGGCGACGTATGTTCTGCTCGCCGGACGGCTCGCTTTCGAAGCTCGCTGATCTCTCGACAGAGGTCGCACGACCCCGCGTACATACCGAGTTCCGCGCCCGCCCCATCGGCAAGTCGAGAGCTACACGATGCGGCGGAACCTCGGCCCCGAGTACCCATCCCGCTCGACGGCGCCCGTGAACATCTCCACCGGACGCACCCAGTACGAGTAATCGTCGTAGAGCTTGCGGTACGAGACGAAGACCTCCTCGGTCTCGGAATGCCGCGCGGTGCCGAACACCTCGTAGCGCTGACCCTTGAAGTGCTCGTAGATGCCGGGTTCGATGGTCATAGGACGTCCTTTCGTGGGAGCCGCGCGGGGCATGCGTCGACGCGCTGGCGTGGGTGCAACGGCATCCGCGTTCCCACTCACCCGGCGGTCGGGCGGAGGCTCGCGTCGAGTCCGGCGATCGTGGTGTCGACGACGAAGTCGTAGTACGCCCACCGCGTCTGCACGGCCGTCTGCCCGCCCTCGGCGAAGGGGCCGATGATCTCCCGCCCGAGATCGTGGGCGTGAGGGGATGCCGTCGGCATCCTGCGGAACTCCTCCATCATGGTCGCGTGGTCGCGGGGACCGTCGCCCTCGTGCTGCAGGCGATCGTCGTTGAGCGAGACGGTGAGCATGGCGTTGTTGAAGAGGGCGGCGTAGGCGAAACTGGTGCGCGCTCCGAAGCCGCTCTCGCGCAGAACGGCGATGCCCGCCTCGAGGATGGGGAGGGCGGCGGTCACGGTCGGCCCGTGCATCAGCATCCATTTCGCCGTGCCCGGGTACGTAGCCACGAGGCGTCCTGCGGTGTGCAGCAGCGTGCGGAACCAGAACATCGAGGTCATCCTCGCTGCGAGAAGCGCCTATGACGACGCGCGACGCGCGTGAATCGGCGCGTCGCAGCGGCATCCACCGGCCTCGAAGCTCCGTCGCCGTCGCGCGGTCCCGCCGTCAGCGGTTGCGCAGCGTCATGGCCAGGGTGGCCGCGGTGATCACCGCGATGCCGTGGAACACGACACCCACGGCGAAGAAGGTCTTCGCCGAACGGGGGCTGCTCCCGGCCGTTTAGGCTGAGAACCGGTCCGTGCGACGGGCTGATCCGTCCGGGGAGGGTATGTGTCGCGTCCGACCCTTGCCGATGTGGCGGCCCGCGCCGGTGTCTCGGTGACCACGGTGTCGCGGGTGTTGAACGACCGCGGCTACCTCAGCGACAGAGTCCGCGCCGATGTCCACCGGGCCATCGCCGAACTCGGGTACCGGCCGAACGAGGTGGCCCGCTCTCTCCTCGGCCGGGGGACGCGGGTCGTGGGGCTGATCGTTCCGACGGTCGCCGACCCCTTCTTCGGCGAGTTCGCCGCCGCGGTCGAGGCGAACCTCGCCGATCGGGGGTATCGGACCCTCCTCTGTGACAGTCTGCGCAGCGTCGAGCGCGAAACGGCGTCGCTCGAACTGCTCCTCGCGCACCAGGTCGCCGGGGTCATCACCTCCACCCACAATGACGACGTCGGCTTGTACCGCACGGCCGGGCTTCCGATCGTCGCTCTCGATCGGCGACTGGGTCCCGGCATCCCGGATGTCCGAAGCGACAACCGTGCGGGTGCCTCTCTCGCGACTCACCTGCTGGTGGATGCCGGCTACCGGCGCATTCTCTTCGTCACACCTCGCGACGACCTCGGCTCGGCGCGCCGGTCGGGCTACCGCGAGGTCGTGGGCGCGCACGGACTGACGGAGTCGTTGCTGGCGTACGGCTTCGGGTCGAGCCTCGACGAGAGGCGAGCTCTCATCGAGAGCGCCCTCGACGAGGGCGGCTACGACGCCGCGTTCTGCACCGACGATGTCAGCGCCCTGATGGCCGTGGAATGGGCGCGCACGCGGGGCGTGCGGGTTCCCGACGACTTCGGAGTGGTCGGGTACGACGGATCGGCGGCCGTTCGACATCTCGCTCCGACCCTGACCACGGTGCTGCAACCCGTGGACCGGCTGGCGGAGGAGTCCGTCGAACTGCTCATGCGGCGCATCGAGTCGCCCGACGGCGATGTCCCGGCCGAGACGGTGCTGCCGGTGACGCTCCGCCGCGGCGAGACCGTGCGGTAGCCGCGGCGCGACCGGCACGGGTCGGGTCGCGGCTACTGCGTCGGATCAGGCGTGCGGAGCGACGGGGCTGCGGTGCACGTGGAAGATCGGGTCTCCGGGGGCGACGTCCGCCGCCTCGACGGAGTCGACGACCTCGAAGCTGTCGGAGTTGGTGATGACGATCGGCGTCGTGATCTCGTACCCGGCGGCTCGGACGGCCGCCCAGTCGACCCGTGCCAGCGGGGTGCCCACCTCGACGCGCTCGCCCGCGGCGACCAGGGCAGTGAAGTGCTCGCCCTTCAGGTTGACGGTGTCGATGCCGATGTGCACCAGCACCTCGATCCCGTCGTCGGTCGTGATGCCGTAGGCGTGGCCGGTCGGGAACACCGCGGTCAGCACGCCGGCGACCGGGGCGCTGACGTCGCCCTCGCTCGGCACCACGGCCACGCCGCCGCCGAGCACGCCGCCCGAGAACATCGGGTCGGGCACCTCGGAGAGCGGGATCAGCCGGCCTCGCGCGGGCGAGACGATGTCGACGCGTGCATCGGGCAGATCGGATGCCACAGACCCGGTGGTGGCGGTGTCGACATCGGTGTCGACACCGGTGTCGGGTGAGTCGACGGCCGCCGACGCGTCGAGCGGTGCCACGCCCTCGGTCGGGTCGAGCGAGCGCCCACGGGCGACGCGCCAGCGGCCGTAGCCAAGGGTGGCACCGAACGACAGCACGAAGCTGATCAGCGCGCACAGGAGGAAGAGCGGGATCGACGAGGGCTGGATCGAAACGAAACCGATGAGACCCGCAGCACCCAGGGAGATCGCCTTCACACCGAGAGCGCTGATGAAGCCGCCGGCGACGGCCGCGGCACCCATGCCGATGAAGAAGGGGAACTGCAAGCGCAGGTTGACGCCGAAGATCGCGGGCTCGGTGATCCCGAGGAGGGCCGAGAGGCTCGAGGCACCCGCCATCGCCCGGAGCTTGGAGCCGCGGCGAACCAAGAGGAAGACGGCGAGGCACGCCGCGCCCTGCGCGATGTTGGCCATCGAGGCGATCGCGAAGATGAACGAGCCGCCCTGCGCGATGAGGCTGAGCTCGACCGCGGGGAAGCTCTGGTGGAGCCCTGTGACGACGATGGGGGAGTAGGCGAGTCCGAACAGCGCACCGCCGACGAAGCCGAAGCTGTCGTACACCCAGGACAGGCCGAAAGTGATGGCGTCGCTGACCCAGCGCATCGCGGGACCCACCACGACGAAGGTCGCCATGCCGGTCACGAGCAGCGCGATCATCGGCGTGAAGAGGAAGTCGAACGTCCCCTTGAGCACGCGGCGCAGGAGCTTCTCGCACAGCGAGAGCAGGTACACGACCGCGAGGACGGGGATGACGGTGCCCTGGTACCCGGCCTGTGCGACGTCGAAGCCGAGGATGTTCCAGTAGGTCATGGTTCCGTCGGCGATCGCCTGCGCGACGGAGTAACCGTTCACCAGCGATGGGGTGACCATCGCAGCCCCCAGGGCCGCGGACAGATAGGGGTTCGCGCCGAACCGCTGACCCGCGGAGAAGGCCACGAGCACCGGAAGGAACGCGAAGGCGGCCGATGCCAGGAGGTTGATGAGCGCGGCGGGGTCGGCCAGCCACGGCAGCGTCGTGGTCACCGCATCGGGGCCGAACAAGCCCGGCGCCGTCAGCACGTTGTTGAGCGCCATCAGGAGACCGCCGGCGATCAGCGCCGGGAGGACCGGCACGAAGATGTCGGACAGCATCTTGATGAACCGCACGACGACGTTGCCGCTCTGACCGGCGACCTGTTTGACCTCGTCCTTGGACGCGGCCCGTACGCCCGAAAGCGCCACGAGCTCTTCGTAGACCTTGTCCACGTCGCCCGGGCCGATGATGATCTGGAACTGCCCGCCGGCCTCGAACGTGCCCTTCACGTCGGGATCGGCATCCAGCGCCGCCTGATCGATCTTGGTCTTGTCGACCGTGACGATCCGCAGTCGGGTCGCGCAGTGCGCGGCCACCTGGATGTTCTCGGGTCCACCGAGCGCGGTGAGAACGGAGCGGGCGACGAGGTCGTGCTGCATCGGGAAGTCCTGAAGGTCGACGGCGGTGAAGGGAAGGACCGATTGACACACTCTGTCAAACGTTTGACATAGTAGGGTGCTGACCCGGCTCCGCCCAAATGAGCGACGTATGTGACGCTCAGTGCGCGGAGAACGCCGACGACTCGCCCTCGACGAGGGTCACCCCGCCGCCGACGGCCTTCAACGTCACGGCGACCGGCCCCGGCGCGAAGAAAGCCCGCGCGGTGAATGCCACCGTGCCGTCGACGATCACCTCGACGACCGACCGGTCGATCAGCAGGTCGATGGTGCGGACAGCGCCCGCCGGGGCGGGGAGGGCGACCTCGCGTCGAGCCCCGCCGTCGACGTAGCGCGTGGCCGAGCGATCGACGGTCAGGGCGTCGGCGTCGAGATCGACGGTGAGGGGGGCAGCGTCCGGTCCGATCCGCAGACGGGCCTGCGCACCGTCCGCGATGCGCACGCGGAGGGTGAGCCAGCTCGTCCGCGCATCGCCGGGCACGGGGAGGGCGAGGCTCTCGTCCGCTTCGAGGGCGGCTGAGTCCAGCGGGATCGTGACGCCGAAGTCCGCGCGGTCGACGGCGGGTGCCTGGTGAAGCACGCCGCCGCGCAGCGTGAGGCGTCTCGGTGCCGACAGCGTGTGCACCCAGTCGTGGGCTCGCGAGGGCTGATCGTCCTCGGCAGGCATGCCCGCCCACGACAGCAGCAGGGCATCGCGGGTGGTGTCGCGCCCCGCGAAGACCTGCGGCGCGTAGAACTCGAAGCCGGCGTCGAGCAGCCGGAATCCGGTCGTGTCGCGAAGGTGGGTTCCCTCGAGACGGCCCACGACGTACCCGCAGACGTCCGCGACGCCGAACGGATTGATCGCGGGGTCGGTCGCGCCCTGGGGGCAGATCACGAGCACGTCGTGTTCGATCCCCGTCTCTTCGTCGGTCAGCCGGAAGATGTTCGGGCATTCCCACATGTACCCCGCGGATGCCGCGTCGAGCCCGTCCACCGCGAGCTCGCCGTCGAAGCGCCACGGGCCGGCCGCCGATTCGGCGCTGTACAGCAGCACGGCACCGGTCTCGTCGGTTCGTTGGACGCCGATGCACATCCGCAGACGCCCGCCGTCGCACGCGTAGACCATCGGGTCGCGGAAGTGCGCCGTGTACCCCGGGGGGCGGGCGGCGTCGGGCACGACCGGGCCGTCGACGTTCTTCGTGAACGTGACGAAGTCGTCGGTGTGCACGTGCACCTGGTGGGCTTCGCGGGTGCCGTCGGGGTGCTTGACGTTGCCGGTGTACAGGAAGTCGGCACCGGTGTCGGCGGGAATCGCTGACCCCGAGTAGCAGCCGTCGCGGTCGTAGTCGGCATCCGGTTCGAAGGCCATGCCGTGGTGGGTCCACCGGATCAGGTCGCTCGAGGAGGCATGTCCCCACCCGATGCCGGCACGATCGGGAAACGACGGTCCCCACTGGTAGAACGCGTGTGCCACACCATCCACCACGATGAGCCCATTGGGGTCGTTGATCCGCCCGTACGGGGCGGAGAGATGGAAGGAGGGGGCATCGGGGTCGGTCAGGGTTCGCGCGCGGCGCTCGAGATCCATGACTGTCAACCCTAGAGGCCAGACGGCGCGCGCTTTCCCGCGGTGCGCGCGAGGTGGGGGAGAGCCCTCACGGTGACCTCATCGTGCATCATCGTCTGCATGGATGACACGCTCGACGCCACCGACCGCGCTCACCTCCGTCGCGCCATCGAGCTGTCGCAGCTCGCCCGCGATCACGGCAACCATCCCTTCGGCGCGCTGCTCGTGACCGGCGACGGCCGCGTCATCGAAGCCGAGAACACCGTGCTCACCGACCGTGACGTCACCGGCCACGCGGAGACGAACCTCGTGCGCCGCGTGTGGAAGGAGGTGGATGCCGCTGAGCTGCCGGCATCCACTCTCTTCACCTCGTGCGAACCCTGCGCGATGTGCTGTGGTGCGATCTTCTGGGCGGGGATCGGCCGCGTGATCTACGCGCTCTCGGGGACGGGGCTCATCGCGCTCGCCGGACCCGAGGACGACGGTGCGGCCCTCGATCTGCCCTCGCGCGACGTCTTCGCGCACGGCGGACGGGACACCGTCGTGTCCGGGCCGCACCTGCAGGAAGAGGCTGCGGAGCCGCACCGCGACTTCTGGGGCTGACCTGATCGCCACGGTGGGCAGTGCTTCGCGCGCCTCAGTACCCTGAGGCCGACACCGCTTCATCAGCCACCAGGAGGACGCCCCGATGAGAATCCGTTCCGCGTCGATGGCCGGCGCCACGCTCGCTCTGCTGCTCGCGATCGCCGGATGCGCCGGCACGGGGAGCTCGATGTCGGGCATGGACCACGGCGATCACAGCGCACCGCCCGCGTCGAGCGATCGGAACGACGCTGATGTCATGTTCGCGAGCATGATGATTCCTCATCACGCGCAGGCCGTGCAAATGTCGGACACTCTGCTCGCGAAGGACGGCATCGACGAACGCGTGACGGCGCTGGCGGAGGACATCAAGGCCGCCCAGCAGCCCGAGATCGACAAGATGAAGGGGTGGCTGGAGGGCTGGGGAGTCGATGCCTCGAACGCGGGATCGATGCATCATGGCGACGGCATGACGAACGCGGACGACATCACGGCTCTGGAGAAGGCGTCGGGTGATGAGGCCGAGCGATTGTTCCTGTCTCAGATGATCCAGCACCACCGCGGCGCCGTCGACATGGCGCAAGAGGAGATCGAGGCGGGGTCGAACACCGCGGCCGTCTCGCTCGCGAGGAGCATCGTCGAGACCCAGATGACGGAGATCGCCACGATGGAGCAGTTGCAGGCGAAGCTGAGCTGACCCGGGTGCGGTCTCGAGGTGCTGACCGGGTGCGGCCCCACCGACGCCGCCGTGCCCGTTCGCTCGGGACGCCTCCGTTCGCTCGGGACGCCTCCGTTCGGCGAGGACGCACCCGTTCGGCGAGGACGCCCCCGTTCGGGGCCCATCCGGTGCGTCCTCGACAAACGGGTGCGTCCTCGCGGGGATACGACCGCGACCTGGGTCCGCGGCCCGCCCTCCCGGGCTCACGCCACCGCGCGGATGACGCCGGTGATGATCAGCGTGATCACCGTCGTCCACAGGGCGATCGCCGCGGCCTGCCACGCGAGCACACGCATCGGCGGGACCCCGGTCGAGGTGAGGGCCGCGGCCGTGAACTGCGTGGGCAGCAGCAGGGGGCCGAGCAGGCTCACGCCGGGCGTTCCATAGCGGTGGTACGCCCGCTCGAACTTCTCGCGGCGCGCGGTGACGGGCTTCTCGGCGCCGCCCCGCCGCGTGGTCACGGCGGTGCGCACACGCGAGGTCGCGAGCACGACGATGGCGACGCAGATCAGGTTGCCGACGGCTCCGGCGAGAGCGGCGACGATCGGCGGGATGCCGCCGATGATGCCGATCGCGGCAGCCCCCTCGCCCTCGATGAAGGGCACGGCGCCTGCCAGCGCGACGACGAGGGGCTGGACGAGGTCGGGAACCTCGGCGACGAGGTTCTGGAAACCGAGGACGAGGTCGGAGACGGGGTTCGACATGGCTGCTCCTGGGGGATGAGACCGCGGCGTGTTCCGCGGTGATTCCATCCCAGCGAGAGCGGCCCTCCGGCGGCAGTGTCACGGTGTCACAGTGAATCGGGAGGATGTTGCGCCCCACCCATGACGAATGTCACGGCCGTACAGTGGCCGGGGTGAGCACTTCCCCCGCCGCCGCCTACGCCCGCGACGTCCGCGTGACGTGGTGGTACACGGTCGTCTCGATCATGATGCTGCACGTCTTCGGCCTGGTGATCTGGGCACTCGTCCTCGTCCTGAACGAGCCGGTGTGGATCACGGTGCTGTACCTGGTCGGGGCGGGCGGGTCGGTGGCATCCGCGATCCTGCTGCTTCTTCACTACCGGCGCGAGCCGCTCGACGACGGCGATCCCAGCGCCCGGCGCCCGGTGTGGCCCTGGGTGCTGGCCGGAGTGGTGTCGGCTGCGCTCGCCGGAGCGGCGGCGGGCTCCCTGCTGCTCGGTGCCGTGCTCGTCGCCCAGGCCCTGTGCCTCGTGCGGTGGCGCGCGGGTATCCGCCTTCGTCTCGTCGTGCTGCTGACCGTCGTGATCATCGCCGCCTGGGTGATCGAGGCCACTCGCCTCAACCCGGGCGGGTACGTCGCCCAGATCCTCGGGATGGGCATCTTCATCGCGATGCTGCCGCCGTTGACCGCGACCTCGCTGTGGTGGTGGGACATCGTGCGTGAGCTCGATCGCGCCCGTCGTGCGGAGGGTCGTCTCGCCGCCGCGCAGGAACGCCTGCGCCTCGCGAGCGATCTCCACGACCTGCAGGGACACCACCTCCAGGTGATCGCGCTGCAGCTCGAGCTCGCCGAGAAGATGATGGGACGCGATCCCGAGGCGGCTGTGGAGCAGGTGCGGGCAGCCCGCGCGAGCGTCGACGACGCGCGGCGCGGGACCCGCGACCTCGCGGCCCGCTTCCGCGGGGTACCCCTTCCCGACGAGCTCGCCAACGCCGCCGATCTGCTCCGCGCGGCGGGTCTCACCGTCGAGCTTCTCGTCGACACCGAGGCCGGCCGCGCCCCCGCTGACGTGCTGGGGCCGGTGATCCGCGAGTCGACGACGAACGTGCTCAAGCACGGTGGTGGGGTCTCGGCATCCCTCTCCCTCGCTCGACACCAGGGGTCGTGGGTGCTGATCGTCGAGAACGACGCGCGCGCCGCAGCGTCTCCGGTCGGAGACGGCGCGGGGCTGTCGGGAATCGCCGAGCGCGTCCGGAGCGTCGGCGGAACAGTGGATGCCGCCCACGCGGGCGACCTTTTCCGCATCACCGTTCGCGTGCCCGAGGAGGTGCCGGCATGATCCGCGTGCTCATCGCCGATGACGAGGACATGATCCGCACGGCGCTCGCCGCGCTGCTGCGGCTCGAGCCCGATCTCGAGGTCGTGGGGGAGTGCCGTGACGGCGAGAGCGCGATCGCCGAGGCCGAGCGGCTGCGCCCCGACGTGTGCCTGCTCGACCTCGAGATGCCGGGCCTCGACGGCGTCGACACGGCCGCGCGGATCCTGCGGCGTGTGCCGTCGCGGTGCGTGATCGTCACGCGTCACGCGCGTCCCGGCGTGCTGCGGCGCGCGCTCGGGGCGGGGGTCGACGGCTTCCTGCCGAAATCACGGCCCGCGGATGACGTGGCCGCGGTCATCCGCGAGGTCGCCGCCGGGCGGCGCTACGTCGACCCCGAGATCGCCGCCGACGCGCTGAGCGACGAGCGCAGCCCCCTCACGGACCGCGAGCTCGACGTGCTGCGGGCGGGCGCCCGAGGGGAGACGGTGGCCGAGATCGCGTCGGCGCTGCACCTGTCGGCCGGGACCGTGCGGAACCACGTCTCGTCGGTGCTCGGAAAGCTGGGGCTGGCGAGCCGCCAGCAGGCGACGATCCACGCGCGGGAGCGAGGGTGGATCTGAGCCTCGGCGGAAGCGCTCCACAGCAGGACCCTCGGCGGTCGCCGCCGGTGTGAGTCACGTGGCGGCTCGAGCCGTGAGGAACTCGGAGGTGAAGCATGGCTGCCACGGCCGTGCGGATCGGGACTCTGAGACGGATATGGCGTGAGCGAGGAACCATACGCCCTCTATCATGCGGACATGTCGACTACTCTGCCGCGCGCCGCCTTGGGCTGGCGGTACCGCGTCGCTGCGTGGCTCGTGATCGGGCAGGCAGTGGTGATGGAGATCGGCGCGTTGCTCGCGCTCCCCGTCCTCGTCTTGCTGGGCGTCGGCCAGGCCGACGTCGGCGAGCGCTTCCACTTCGCGCTGCCCTACTTTCAGGACAATCTCTCCCTGCTGATGGTCATGAGCGGAATCTTCGGCGTTCTGCGACTCCTCGGGGGCATAGGCGTGTTGTGCGATCGACTCTGGGGTCTCGCGTTGACCGTCGTGATGTGCGTGGTGACTCTCGTGCTCATGATTTTCTTGCTGCCGGCCGGCATTGCAGACGGGCTGCTCTCGGGCGGGGCGCTCGTGCTCATCGCGTTCGCGTGGTTCGGGCGGCGCTCCATCTCCGCGCGGCGGATTGCCGAGCACTGAACGACGACGACTGCCGTGATTCGGCGTGCCGTCCGTCGAAGGAGGGGCGCGATCGCCTGGTGCGGGGTGAAGACAGGTTCGGGCGAGTGACGAGTCGCCGGCGGTGGCTTCTTCGCACGTAGGCCACCTCGTGCCCAGTGTTGTTGTGTTCGGAGAACAGCAACGACGGCGAAATGCGGAAGAAGTTCGGCGGAACGTCACAATCGCACCGCATTCTTCCCCTATTCTCAGCGATATGACAGGGGCTATTCAGGTTGCGGGTGTGGTGAAGAAGTTCGGCGACGTGACCAGCGTCGACGGTCTGAACCTCACCATTCCGCAGGGTTCGTTCTACGGCATCGCCGGGCCGAACGGTGCAGGCAAGACCACGTCGATCCGGATGATCACCGGTCTCCTCGAGCCGGATGCCGGCACGATCGAGGTCGCGGGAGTCTCGGTATGGCCCAACCCCCGGCATGCGAAGGCCCTTCTCGGATATGTCGCCGACAATCCGCCGCTGTTCGGACGCCTCACCGCACGCGAAATGCTCGACTATGCGGGAATGCTGCGCGGAATGGCATCCGCGGACATTCGCAGCCGCGGAGACGATCTGCTTCGCGTGCTCGACCTGGAAGCCGATGCCGGGCGTCCCATCGCCGACTTCTCGCTCGGCATGACCAAACGCGTCGGCCTCGCCGTGGCGATGCTGCACAGCCCCCGCGTGCTGATCCTCGACGAGCCGTTCGGGGCGCTGGACCCCGTCAACACCCAGGTCATGGAGCAGATGCTGCAGCGCTTCCGCCAGGGCGGCGGCACCGTGGTCTTCTCGAGCCACGTTCTCGACGTGGTCCAGAAGCTGTGCGACCGCGTGGCCATCATCGCCAAGGGCACCCTCGTCGCCGAGGGCACCGTGGCCGAACTCGCGCCCAACGGTTCGTTGGAAGAGGCGTTCGTCGACATCGTCGGCGGCCGCGACCTCGCGGAGGGGGATCTCGCATGGCTCTCGTCCTCGCCCGCCTGAGGCTCGCGATCCAGATCGGGGGCGCGCGCGCCTCCGCTCTCGGCATCGCCACCTTCGCGCTCGGCTGGGCGCTCGGCATCGTCGTGGGGCTGTGCGGCGGAGCGCTCGTGGCGACGCTCGACTCCGGTCTCGAGGCGTTCGGCGACCTTCTCGTGCTCCTGCTGTTCGTGGCGCTGTTCGTCGGGTGGGCCGTGCTCCCCATCACCACGCCGCTGCCGATCGCGAACATCATCGACCCCACGGTCCTCGAGCAATACCCGCTCAGCCGGACGCAGCAGGTGAGCGGCCTGCTCCTCGGCGGATTGTTCTCGCCCACGGCGGCTGCGACGTTCCTCACCGCGATCGGCGGCGTCGCGCAGGTCCACGTCGATCTGGCCAGCCGGCTCGCGGCGGTTGCGGCGGGGCTGCTGTTCACCGTGATGTGCGCGGCGACGTCGTACGCCGTGCGCGCCCTGTTCGCGGAGGCGCTGACTGCGCGACGCGGACGCGATCTGGCCGTCGTCCTCTCGAGCCTCGTGGTGGTCTCGATCTACGTTCTGCCGCACGTGTTCGCTCCGATCCTCGGGGCGGCTGAGAACGCGGGGGCGATTCTCGTCACGGTCTTGACCTGGACGCCTCCCGGGGCGGCAGCGGCCGTCGGCTACGTCCTCGATGCGGGCGACCTGCCCGGGGCGCTCGCGCGGTTCGGGATCGTGGTCGTGACGATCGTGCTCGCGCTTCTGCTCTGGGGCGTCGCGCTGCGTCGGCACGTCAAGGGCCACACGGCTCGCGCTGTGGCATCCCCCCACCACCGTTCGGCGCGCGAGCTGCCGCTCGTGCCGCCGGTGCTGCGCCCGTTCTCGGCCGGTGCGGCCCTCGGGGCGGCGAGCCAGCAGTTGCGCTACTACTTCTTCCGGGCGCCGCGTGCCGCACAGTTCCTCATTGTCGGCCCCGTCGTCGGCGTGATGTTCGCTGTGGCGCAGGTGCATACGACGGGGCTCCCGTTCGCCGCGGCCATCGGAACCGTGGCGATGGCGTCGGGCGTGCTGCTGAACCTCTTCGCCTGGGATGGGCGGGGGATCGAACTGACCGTACAGACCGGTGCGTCGCTCGCCGCCGTGCTGCGGGGCAAGATGCTGGCCGTATCGCTGTTCCTCGTTCCCGCGGTGGCCGCGGTCACCATCGGTCTCGGGATCGCGAGCGGGACAGCCGACCAGATTCCGACCGCGCTCATCTCCGCGCTCGCCGCTCTGGCCCTGTCTTTCGCCGTCGGCGCGGTCTCGAGCTCGCGGAACGCGTACGACCAGGAGGCTCCGCAGGGGGACCGCAGCACGCTGGTGGTGCGCGCGCTCGGCGCGTCGGGTGCCGCCATCGGCCTCGTTCTCGCGGCCGGATGGCTGAGCTCTTTTGTCCAGGCGTTCCTCCCGGTGGACCTGGTGCTCCTCGCCGCGCTGGTGCTGGCCGTGGTCGGTGCCGTCGTGGCGATCAGGGTCAGCGGGGACTACCTCGATCGGCATCCCGATCGGCTCCTCGCCGCTTTCTCCCCGCGCTGACCTCGCTCGCCTGACCCCACATGTCGACCCGCACCCGCGCGGACCGACGACACCTCACCGAAGGAGAACCCGTGTCCACCCCCGCAGCAACCCCCAGCAAGGGCCGCATCTGGCTCAACAGCTTCGTCATGGCCCTCGCCTCCAGCCTCGGCTACCTCGTCTTCGCGCTGCTCGGTCAGCACCAGACACTTGTCATCGTCATCGCGATGTCGGCCATCGTGGTCCTGATGACCCCGGTCTTCTACTGGCTCAACGTGCGTCGCATCCGCCTCGGGGCTGCGCCGCGCCGCGACTCCTGAGCCTGATCCGGAGCGAACAGAGGGGGTCCCGGCATCCGGGACCCCCTCCGTTCGGACGGGCTGGGGTCGGGGGCGGCGGACCTGTCTAGTAGGCTTATCGATTGGCGCAGATCTCTTGATATCGAGAGACTTTTGCCTCCTCCCACCACCGATCGCCCAGCGAAGGATTGTCCGTGGATCTCTACGAGTACCAGGCACGTGATCTTTTTGAGAAGTACGAGGTGCCGGTGCTCGCCGGCATCATCGCCGACACCCCTGAGGAGGCGAAGGCGGCCGCGGAGAAGCTCGGTGGCGTCGTCGTCGTCAAGGCTCAGGTCAAGACCGGAGGCCGCGGCAAGGCCGGCGGCGTGAAGGTCGCCAAGAACCCCGACGAGGCCTTCGAGGCGGCGCAGGCCATCCTCGGCCTCGACATCAAGGGCCACGTCGTCAAGCGCGTCATGGTCGCGGCCGGCGCTCGCATCGCCAAGGAGTTCTACTTCTCGGTGCTGCTCGACCGCTCGAACCGCTCGTACCTCTCGCTCTCGAGCGTCGAGGGCGGCATGGAGATCGAGGAGCTCGCCGTCGAGCGTCCCGAAGCCCTCGCGCGCATCGAGGTCGACCCCATCGAGGGCATCACGCCCGAGAAGGCCCTCGAGATCGCTCGCGCCGCCAAGTTCGACGACGAGCTGGCGCCCAAGGTCGCTGACGTCTTCGTCAAGCTCTTCAACGTCTACAAGGGCGAGGACGCCACGCTCGTCGAGGTGAACCCCCTCATCCAGAGCGAGGACGGCGACATCATCGCCCTCGACGGCAAGGTCTCGCTCGATGAGAACGCCGGCTTCCGCCACCCCGACCACGAGGCGCTCGAAGACAAGGACGCCGCCGACCCGCTCGAGGCGAAGGCCAAGCAGCACGACCTCAACTACGTCAAGCTCGACGGCCAGGTCGGCATCATCGGCAACGGCGCGGGGCTCGTTATGTCGACCCTCGACGTCGTCGCGTACGCCGGCGAGAAGCACGGCGGCGTCAAGCCCGCCAACTTCCTCGACATCGGTGGCGGCGCCTCGGCGACCGTCATGGCCGCCGGCCTCGACGTCATCCTCGGCGACGAGCAGGTCAAGAGCGTCTTCGTCAACGTCTTCGGTGGCATCACCTCGTGCGTCGCCGTGGCCGAGGGCATCGTGAAGGCCCTCGAGATCCTGGGCGACACCGCGACCAAGCCGCTCGTCGTCCGCCTCGACGGCAACCAGGTCGAGGAGGGTCGCGAGATCCTCGCCGCCGCCAACCACCCGCTCGTCACCCTCGCCGCCGGTATGGACGAGGGCGCCGACAAGGCCGCCGAACTGGCCAACGCGTAAGGGATAGGGACAGAGAAATGTCGATCTACCTCAACAAGGACTCCAAGGTCATCGTCCAGGGCATCACCGGCGGCGAGGGCACCAAGCACACCGCCCTCATGCTCAAGGCCGGCACCCAGGTCGTCGGTGGCGTCAACGCCCGCAAGGCCGGCACCACGGTCACCCACAAGGACGCCTCGGGCAACGACGTCGAGCTCCCCGTCTTCGCGTCGGTCGAAGAGGCCATGCGCGAGACCGGCGCCGACGTGTCGATCGCGTTCGTCCCCCCGGCCTTCACGAAGGACGCGATGGTCGAGGCCATCGACGCCGAGATCCCCCTCCTCGTCGTGATCACCGAGGGCGTGCCCGTCGGCGACACCGCCGAGGCGTGGGCGTACGCGAAGTCGAAGGGCGAGAAGACCCGCATCATCGGCCCGAACTGCCCCGGCATCATCACGCCCGGCGAGGCGCTCGTGGGCATCACCCCCGCGAACATCACCGGCAAGGGCCCGATCGGCCTCGTGTCGAAGTCGGGCACCCTGACCTACCAGATGATGTTCGAGCTGCGCGACCTCGGCTTCTCGACCGCCATCGGCATCGGCGGCGACCCGGTCATCGGCACGACGCACATCGACGCCCTCGCGGCGTTCGAGGCCGACCCCGAGACCAAGGCCATCGTCATGATCGGTGAGATCGGCGGAGACGCCGAAGAGCGCGCCGCCGCCTACATCGCCGAGAACGTGACCAAGCCCGTCGTCGGCTACGTCGCCGGCTTCACCGCCCCCGAGGGCAAGACCATGGGCCACGCCGGCGCCATCGTCTCCGGCTCGGCCGGTACCGCCCAGGCGAAGAAGGAGGCCCTCGAGGCCGCCGGCGTCAAGGTCGGCAAGACGCCGTCCGAGACCGCCGCCCTGATGCGCGAGATCATCGAGAGCCTGTAAGCGCTTCTCTTTCAGGGCCCGGATGCCATGGCATCCGGGCCCTTTGCGTTGCGGGTGAGGCTTGGTTCAGTGTCCAAGACGCGCGGATGGTGCCGCAGCGCATCCGCGCGTCCTGGACACCGAGTCTGCGGCGGCGACACCGGCGGCGGTTCCGGCGTCGAGTGTCCAAGACACGCGGTGCCGGTCGGGACGCATGCGGCGTGTCTCGGACGCTCGCCGGGGACATCCCCCGCGGGCGCGGACGGGCGGGACGGCGCGGGACGGCGCGCTCGCGAGCGCACACGATCGGGTCGAGCGCACGCGGTGGGGTCACCCGGTGCGTACGCGCTCGACTGGATCGTATGCGTTCGG
>NZ_JARHXC010000028.1:0-6102 GCF_029222405.1 Microbacterium sp. Kw_RZR3
AGACGATCCGGGATGCCACGGCCTTCCGTGTAAGAAGCGGGTTTCAGTAACCGACGGTGAAACGCTCGCGCGTGTGCTTCGGGTTCTCGATCTCGTCGAGGACCGCGACCGCGAAGTCGGCGCCGCCGATGAAGGAGTTGCCGTCGCCGTCGACGACGAGGACGTCGCCGCCGTCGCGGTACGCGCCCGTCCGCTCGCCCGGAGCCCACGAGCCGAAGCCGCCCGCGGGGTGGATGTAGAACCAGTTGCGACCCGTGTCGTCGGCCTGGAGGTCTTCGAGGATGCCGATGGCCTCCCGCGCCTCGGGCTTGTACTCCTCGGCGAAGCCGTCGGTGTCGATCAGTCGCGGGCCGCCCTCGGCGACGAGCGAGCCACCGGCGCCGCCGACGACACCCACCCGGACGTTCTCGGGAAGAGCCGCGACGAGCTCGGCGATCGCGGGACGGAGCTTGCCCTCCATGTCGCCGCGCGGGGCCACGGCGGACACGACCACGTCGACACCCTCGAGCTGGGCGACCAGGCCGGGGACGTCGAGGACCGTGCCCTCGAGGTAGGTCACGCCCTCCACGCGCTCGGTCGGGACCGACCGGGCGATCGAGACGGCGGTGTGTCCGCGGCGGGCGGCCTCGGCGACGATGTGGCTACCGGCATAGCCGGTTCCTCCGATCACGGCGATACGGGTCATCAGCGTTCCTTCCTCGACGGGATCAGTGCGCGGCGCGAAGCGTCGACACCTGGTACAGAGCCACGGATGCCGCGATACCGGCGTTCAGCGACTCGGTTGCGGCGGAGATCGGGATCGACACGACCTGGTCGCAGGTCTCGGTCACGAGGCGCGAGAGGCCCTTGCCCTCGGAGCCCACGACGATGACGACGGGACGATCCGCGAGCTCGAGCGCGGGCAGCGAGACCTCGCCGTCACCGGCGAGACCGAGCACGAACACGCCCTGCTTCTTGAACTCCTTCAGCGTCGCGGTGAGGTTGGCCGCGAGGGCCACCGGGATGCGCGCCGCGGCTCCGGCGCTGGTCTTCCAGGCTGCGGAGTTGACGCTCGCCGAACGGCGCTGCGGAAGGATGAGCCCCTGGCCACCGAAGGCGCCGGTCGAGCGGATGATCGCCCCGAGGTTGCGCGGGTCGGTGACGCCGTCGAGCGCGACGAGCAGCGGGACCTCGCCGCGGTCGATGATCTCTTCGAGCAGGTCCTGCGGGTGCGCGTACGTGTACGGCGGCACCTTCAGGGCGACACCCTGGTGGACGCCGTCGAAGCCGGCCATCCGGTCGAGCTCGGGGCGCGTGACCTCCAGGACCGGGATGCCGCGGTTCGTCGCGATCGACAGCATCTCTTTCACGCGGTCGTCCATCTCGACGCGCTGCGCGATGTAGAAGGCCGTGGCGGGGATCTTCGCGCGCAGAGCCTCGAGCACGGAGTTGCGGCCGGTGACGGTCTCGGTGTCGTCGGACGCCTTGGGGCTCTTCCGGTTCGCGTTGCCGCCGACGCCGCGGACGGCGGGCTTGCCCTTGCCGCCGGCGGCGGCGTAGCGCTCCTGGGCGGCCTTGCGCTTGCCTGCGGGGTGCCACGCGCGGTCTTCGGCCTTGGGGGTGGGACCCCGACCCTCGAGCGCCTTGCGGGAGTGCCCGCCGGTGCCCTTCAGGGGGCCCTTCTTCTTGCCGGGGTTGCGTGCGCCCGGGCGTCCTGGCTTAGCCATCGATACTCCAGTGGGTTCCGGCTGGAGTGTCCTCCAGCGTGATTCCTGCGGCGGCGATCGCGTCACGGATGCGATCCGCGGCCGCCCAATCCTTGTCCGCGCGCGCTTGCGCGCGCTGCGCGATCATCGTCTGGACGAGGGCGTCCAGAGCGGCGGTCTCCGCTCCCCCGCCGGTGCCACCCCACTGAAAAGAGTGAGGGTTGATCCCCAGGACGAGCGTCATCTGCATGACGTCCATGACATCCTGCTTCGCCTCATCGTACTTGCCGGCGTCGAGCAGCGCATTTCCCGCCCGGATGCTGGTGTGGATCGCCGCCAGCGCGCGGGGCACCGAGAGGTCGTCGTCCATGGCCTCGGAGAACTCCGCGGGCAGCCCCTCCTTCGCCTCGGGCCACCCGGGCGCGACGACACGTCGGGCCCGGTCGAGGAACGTCCGGATCCGGCCGAGGGCTGCCTCGGCCTCGGCCCATGATGCGTCGCTCAGATCGAGGTTGGAGCGGTAGTGCGCCGCGGCGAGCGCGTATCGCACCACGAGCGGGTCGTGCGCGTCGAGCACGTCGGCCGCGAGCGTGAAGTTGCCGAGCGACTTCGACATCTTCTGCCCGTCGACGGTCACGAGACCGTTGTGCACCCAATAGCGCGCGAACGCATCGCCGGCTGCGGTCGACTGGGCGATCTCGTTCTCGTGATGGGGGAAGCGCAGATCGAGTCCGCCGCCGTGGATGTCGAACTCGGGGCCGAGGTACCGGCGCGACATCGCCGAGCACTCGATGTGCCAGCCCGGCCGGCCCGCGCCCCACGGCGAGGCCCACGTCGCCGACGCGGGCTCGCCGGGCTTCGCGCCCTTCCACAGGGCGAAGTCGTGCGGGTCGCGCTTTCCGCGAGGGTCGGCGTCGGACGCGGGCTCCATGGCATCCAGGCTCTGACGCGTGAGCTCCCCGTAGGCGGGCCAGGACCGGACGTCGAAGTACACGTCACCCTCGGCGGGGTATGCGTGACCGCGCTCGATGAGCTCCGCGATCAGTTCCTGCATCTGCGTGACCGACGCGGTCGCGCGCGGCTCGTAGGTCGGCGGGAGGATGCCGATAGCGGCGTACGCGCGGGAGAACTCGAGCTCCATCCGATACGCGAGCGCCCACCACGGCTCGGTGTCGGTGGCATTCGCGAGCACCTTGTCGTCGATGTCGGTGACGTTGCGGACGAAAGTCACCCGGCCGAAGCGATGAGCGAGCCAGCGGCGCAGCAGATCGAAGGCGAGGGCGGCGCGCACGTGCCCGATGTGCGGACCCGACTGGACGGTCGGTCCGCAGACGTAGACGGTGACATTCGACGGGTCGAGAGGCGTGAAGTCACGCAGGGCCTGAGCCTTCGTGTCGTAGAGCCGAACAGTCACCGCCCCAGCCTACCGGCCGCCTCCGACGGCGACCCGAGCCCGAAACACGGCGACGCTAGTCTCGATCCGTGCAGCTCGACATCCGCCTCGACGACCTCTCCGGCGCACCGACACGGGAGCTGGTCACAGCCCACGTCGCCGGGATGCTGGCGAACACTCCAGCCGAGAGCTGCCACGCCCTGGACGCCGACGCGCTCATGGGCAAAGGAGCCCTGCTGTGGTCGGCATGGGCCGACGGAGAACTCGCCGGCATCGGCGCCCTGTCGCCGTTCGGCGCCGACCAGGGAGAACTGAAGTCCATGCGCGTGACGGAGGCGTTCCTCGGGAAGGGAATCGGCCGCGCGATTCTGCGCCACATCGTGGACGAGGCGCGGGCACGTGGCATCCGGAGCCTGTGGCTCGAGACGGGCAGCGGTGACGACTTCGCTGCGGCCCGCGGTCTCTACGCCAGCGAGGGCTTCGTCGAGTGCGCGCCGTTCGGGGCGTACGTGCCCGACCCGCTGTCGACCTTCATGACGCGCGAGATCTAGCGCGGAAGCACCAGCGCGATCGCGAAGGCGGCGACTCCCTCGGTGCGTCCGGTGAAGCCGAGCCCGTCGGTGGTGGTGGCGCTGACCGAGACCGGCGCACCGCGGAGCGCCCGCGAGAGCGCCTGTTCGGCCTCGACCCGACGCGCGGCGAAACGCGGGCGGTTGGCCTGCACCTGGACGGAGACGTTCCCGACGCGCCAGCCGGCCGCTTCGATCAGACCCACCGTGTGCGAGAGGAAGGCCTCGGCGTGCGCCCCCGAGAACTCCGGTCGATCCGTGCCGAAGTGGGTGCCGATGTCACCGAGGCCCGCAGCCGACAGCAGCGCATCGACGATGGCGTGAGCGACCGCGTCTCCGTCGGAGTGCCCGGACAGCGCTTGCTCGCCGTGCCACTCGAGACCCGCGAGCCAGAGCGTTCCCTCACCGCCGAAGCCGTGGACATCGGTTCCGATACCGATGCGCGGCGCCGCCAGGGGTCGCGGCGCGACGAGACCTCGCGCGCGTTCGAGATCGGGGGCGGTGGTGATCTTGAAGGAGTCGGCGTGGCCCGCGACCGTCATGACGTGGTGTCCGGCAGCTGCGACGAGGGCGGCGTCGTCGGTGTGGTCGGCGTCGGCGGCCGCGACCGCCGCCTCGAGCACGTCGCGTCGGAATCCCTGCGGGGTCTGCGCGGCGGCGAGTTCGGAACGATCCACCGCGGCGAGAATCACCCCGTTCTCATCGACGCGCTTGATCGTGTCGACGACAGGGACGGCCGGGATGACGGCGGGCGCGCCTCCCCGAAGCGCGTCGATCACCCGCTCGAATACCGAGACCGGGGTCAGCGCGCGCGCTGCGTCGTGCACGAGCACGAGCTCGATGTCCGCGTCGAGCGCCGAGAGGCCGGCGGCCACGGATTCCTGCCGGGTGCGACCGCCGACGACGATGCGGACGGCGTCGCCACGATCGCCGGACACGGCCTGCGCGTCGGCGCGGGCGGCATCCCGAAATCCCTCTGGCACGACCAGCACGACCTGAGCCTGCGGCGCCGCCAGAACCCCCCGGAGGGAATGACGCAGGATCGAGTCGCCGTCGAGAGGGACAAAGGCCTTCGGCGCTCCGCCCTGCAGACGGGTGCCGGAGCCGGCGGCGACGACGATGACCGCGAGACGCGGGGAAGGCGAGGGGATCACTCCCCTACGCTAGCGCGGGCATCGCCCGCCGCTCGGAAAGAACGACGGGCGATGGGGCGTCTCAGGAGGCGAGGACCTCGTCGAGGACGACGCTCGCGCGGTCTTCGTCGGTCTTCTCGGCCAGAGCCAGCTCCGACACGAGGATCTGGCGAGCCTTCGCCAGCATGCGCTTCTCGCCCGCGGAGAGCCCGCGGTCCTGGTCGCGGCGCCACAGGTCGCGGACGACCTCGCTCACCTTGATGACGTCACCCGAGGCCAGCTTCTCGAGGTTCGCCTTGTAACGGCGAGACCAGTTGGTGGGCTCTTCGGTGAACGGTGCGCGCAGCACGTCGAAGACGCGATCGAGACCCTCTTTACCGATGACGTCGCGAACGCCGACGAGGTCGACGTTGTCAGCCGGGACCTCGATCACGAGGTCGCCTTGCGTGACGTTCAGCTTCAGATACTTCTTCGTCTCGCCCTTGATGACGCGTTCTTTGACCTCGATGATCGTGGCCGCGCCATGGTGCGGGTAAACGACGGTCTCGCCAACCTCAAAAAGCATGGAGTTATGTCCTTTCGGCAACATCCAGGATACCACAGGCACTCATACGCTAAGGTTCCGCCCTCCCGACGCACCTTCCCCTCACGCGCGCCTCTCGCGCGCGAACGCGGTGGTGAGGCGCGCGCCGAGCCGACCGCGGTGCGCCGACCCCGTAGGATGAGGGTGTGCCGTCTGTCGTCCTGGGAGGATCCGTGAAATCGCGCCTGATCGCGTCCATCGCCGTAGGTGCCGCCGTCGTGCTGGGCACGACGGGTTGCAACATCCTTGCGCCCCAGGCGACGACGATCGACTACTCCGCCTCTGACGGAATCAACGTCCCCGCCGCTTCCGGCCCCCTGGACGTCCGCAACGTCCTCATCGTCGCCGACGAGAGCGGCGAGGTCGGCAACGTCGTCGCCGCGATCGTCAACTCCACGACCGAGCCGCAGACGCTGCGCCTCGAGGTCGGCGAGGGCTCCTCGGCCGTCCGCGCCTCGGTCAAGGTCCCCGCCAGCAGCACCCTGAGCCTGGGCGACCTCACGAATGACGTGGAGCCGCTCCGTCTCGACGGCATCGACGCCGTTCCCGGTTCGACCGTCCCGGTGTACTTCCAGTCCGGCGACGGCGAAGGGGCGCTCATGCAGGTCCCCGTCCTCGACGGCGCACTGCAGTACCTGAAGACCCTCGCGCCCACCCCGCAGGCCACCGTCTGGAACACCCCGACGCCAAGCGCGACGCCCAGCGCGACCCCGAGCCCCACGCCGTCCTCCTGACGGAA